>URTZ01000100.1 GCA_900550825.1 uncultured Collinsella sp.
CCTGCTCGCACGGAGAGCACATTAAGTGCTCTCCGGCTCGTGCGGAACTCGCGATGAACCTTACATTCCGCGCCGCCCGGGCAGACGCCTCGTTGTTGGAGCGCGACTTGTCATGGGGAGTATTCGGAGTGTCTCTGGTTGAATCGGGCTCTTGCCTTGAAGACTCTGATTTCTAATAAAGAGAAAACCCGGGTAGCCAGTTGTTTGGCTCCCCGGGTTTTAGTTTGTCGATATGTTCGACTGGCTACTAGTGGGTCTTGCGGCGCTTGATCAGCATGATGAGGGCTATCACTACGAGCGTTGCTCCCGCTGCTGCTGCGGTGGCGACTAGGGCGAATGTTTGGTCGCCGGTGTTTGCGAGGTTCTTCGCTGTGGTCGTAGTCTTAACCTTGGTGTCGGTCTTAGCTCCGTTGTCGGACTTGGGCTTGTCCGGGTTCGTCGGGGTCTCAGGAGTCTCGGGGTCCTTTGAGCCTTCGGAATCGGTTGGGCCGGCGGTGTTTACCAGCGTATGGTCCAGGAACTTCTTGGCGCCCGCACTTGCCTGTGAGAACAGGCGGCGCGTGCGGATCGGGGTGGCGTTCACCGTTGTGGGCGCCGTCTCCTCGGCCTCGATATTCACGAGCGTCGTGCCGGTGTCGAGGCCCACGTCGTTGTATCCCACGTGGCAGTAATACTGCGCACCGTCATCGTCTGCGGTCAGGTCAATCTCGAGCTTTGAGGCCGTTCCAGCCGCGAGGTTGCCATCGGCACCCACGAGCTTAAACTCTGTCTCGCCGCGGCCCTTGCGGTACCACATATAGGTCGGTGCCGGCCCTGTTTCGCTATCGTCGGCACCGAGTTGCTTCACATGGCCAATCGCCGAGAGCGTCAGGTGGCTTCCCGCCGTGCGCTCAACCGAAGAGTCGTATCCAAGATCCGACCCCTCCGCAGCATCCGCCGCAGGTCCGCTCACGGTCATCGTCATGCCATCGGGCATGGTCTTGACCGTGATGATTGCCGAGCGAATACCTGTTTCGGTCGTGGATCCATTCTTAACGGCGGCGATGGCGAATCGATACTCCGTATTGGGCTGCAGCCCATCCCACTTGAGCGAGGTCTGCGTGTTGTCGGCAATCTTCCAGCTATTGACAACCGCATCCGCCGCATTGCTCTGCAGCATGCCCACGCCGTAGCTAAAGCCACTCTTGTTTGCGAGTACATCGTCCCAGCTAAACGTAACGCTGGTCGAATCGACGGCGTTTGCCGTAAAGCCCGTCACGGCCGGCGCGTCGGGCATCTCGACGTCCTTAACGTCATAGCCCACGATCCAGAACTGGTCGGTGTCCTTGGTGCCGAGCTTGTCGCCCGAGTCTGCCTCGAACTTGTCGACATCCACCGCGTTGACGCCCAGACGCCACACAAAACCGTACTTGCCCTGCGCGGCCTCGGGCAGGTTGTCGACGGTGCCGCCGTATTCGGTCGATTCACTCGAGGAGTTACCCGTAGTAAAGCCGGCGTTGGCACCAAAGCACAGGCCGCCAAACAACTCGTGCTTTGCGAGCTTCGCGCCCATGACAACGCTGCCGTTCAGCGTCAAGCCGAGCTCGAGCTCCTGCTCCTTGCCCTCCTCGACTTCGATGGTCTGCTCAATGCTCGCCCCCGACTGCGCGGCGGCGCCGTTAAACCCATCGTGCGTGTAGGCGCGCGTTACGCCAGGCTTGCCCAGGCCAAAGGAATCCCCAACGGGAGTCTCGCCGTTGAGCGTCGTTTGATAGGTTCCGGGTTCTCCCGACCGGTTGGTCAAAAAGTAGCTGAGCGGCGTCATATTATGCTGTTTGGCAATGCGGTCATAGGCCTCGACATTAACGACCGAGGTCTGCGCGCCGAGCGACACGGGCGCCGCCATCACGCCCTTGCCACCAGTTTCCTCATTTTCGATCTCATACTCGTAATAGACCATCGGAATCGTGTAGAGCACGGCCTTGTCACCCTCGCCGGCATGCGACTCATAGCTTACGCTTGCGCTGACCGTGCGCTCGCTCCGGTAGTCATAGCATCCCTCGGCGGCAAAATCGACTGAAGCATTCATCGCGACCAGGGGCGGACCGGTCTGCACCTCGACGGCAACGCCCAACTCGGCGCCAATGGTATAGCCCTGGGATGTCCCCGTGCCCTTTTCCTCTCCGTATGACGTGCCTCCCAACACCAGATAACCGTATGCCTGCTCCAGATCCTCAACATAGGGCGCATCCTGCAGCACGGCAAGCACGCGCGGATTGGTATAGACCTTGTAGCGGTCCTTGTACGTGATCTTGACGCTGTCGTTGTCGACATCGGGCAGCGCGAGCGAGATAAATGTGCCGTAGGTAGTGCCGCGACGGTTGCTCTCGCTAATCACCAGCTCCTCGCCGCGGCGCACCTTTCCGTTCTCGTCGAGCGAAAAATGCGAGGCGGTCATCCAATAGTAGTCATCGTTCTTGCGCAGGTCCTCGTCGCGGTGCTTGCCCACCACAGCGATAAAGCTCTCGTTATAGCGGTCCGAACCCGAGACGCTGCCCGCCTTGACGTCGCTGATCCACACCTGCTCTATACCCTTGTGGTCATGCTTGTTGCTGCTGTTGTATTGCTGACCGCTCATGCTCATGGTTCCGACCATGGACCCCAAGCCCTGAGCCCCGCTCTGTGCCGTGTTGCAGGCAAAGTCGCGGAACACATCGCCGCCCACGAGCACCTCGTCGACCGCCAGCTGCTCGGACAGGCCGTCAAGGTTGGCAGTGGCAAGGGCAATAGGCGCCAAGGTGCACGGATAGCGCTTATCCTGAGCGCTATCCTTCCATGCGCTGTTGGGCACATGCATCAGCCCATAGGAGGCGAGGAGCCCGTCTCTGTATTCCTTGCAATCGGAAAGCTTGAACTCGCCAGACTCCGAGTCAAAATACGCGTAGCGGTACAGCGCGCCGTACAGCCCCTTGCTGCCGTCAGAAGCGCCGTAATCAAAAGCGCTGCGTTGCCAGTCATAGCCCGCAAGAATAAGGCCCGTGACGGTTTCACCCGTCTTCTTTCCTTCTTCATCGTAGGCGGCAAACGTGCCGAACGTCGCATTCGCAGCGACCATGGTCTTGCCGTTCGCGGAGAGGGAGATTGCGCCCGCGTCGCCCAGAGCATCGACATGGACGAGCGCACCCTTGGATGCATCCCACGAAAACAGCTCGCAATGCGTCGACTTATCAATATTCTTCTTGCCGTAGGGTGCCGAGACCACGATGGCGAGGTCATCGCAAAAATCGCGATCGAGGTCGCCGGCCGCTAGCGACACGACAGGAGCTGACTGAAGCTGCGTCCAGGAGTCGTTCCCGCCCTTGTTGTGCGTGGTGTAGTCCGCGGCGTTACCGGCATCGATCTTGACGACGCTTTGCTTCCAGTTGCCGCCCTCCAAGTCATACATGCCGACTACAGCCTTGCGCACGCCGTTCTCGTCGACATAGCAGCCCGCGTAGACAAAAAGCTCGTCGACGCCGTCGCCATCGACATCGCCCGCCTCGACATCAAAGACGGCGTCGTGCTCTTGCAGGTAACCGGCATCCAGGTACTTAAAACGGCCTTCGTACATCATATTAGTGTTGACCGTCACCGGCAGGTGTGTGTCGAGAGTGCGCGTGCGCCCGTTGCTAAACGAGTAGAGGACCAGCTCAACCTTTCCGGCGTATGACTTGCCGTCAATCGTCGTGGAGGAACTGTCGCCGTAGGCACGGAGCTCGGCAACGCGGCTCTTTTTGCCCGTGCTGGCGTCGCTGCAGAACTCAACACTCGTGGCGTGAATGCCCGAGAAACCGTTGTTGTCGTTGGCGAGTACTGTTGAGGACTCATTGTTGCTTAGGTACGACCAGGTGCCGCCACCGTAGTCGCTATGCTTGTAGAGATCGCTGTTCGTATCGAAGTTGTTGACGTTTTGCCAGAACTTTGCGGCGCCCCACACACTTCCATAGCCATCGGTGAGTTTGCTGCTGCCGCCAATGTCACCGCGCTCGACGTTCTCGAGCTTGTCGCGCAGAGTGTAGCGATTGCCATGGCTACCGTTAGCTGCCATATAGACCTCGCTGCGCGTGGCAAACGTCGTGGGGGTATCAGTGGAATAGGGGCCAACGGTATCGGCCGGAATGTCCTCGCTCGTGCCCAGGCCCAAATCGCTATAGTCCTGCTCGGTCATATCGGTGATCTCAGGCGTGTCGGCCGCCTGGGCGACGTTGGGAGCCGCCGTGAAACAGACGACACTCGTTGCAATCAACGCAGCAAGCGCCGCCGTCCCGGCAAGCGGGATTTTCGACAACCGGCGAATGTGGGGGTGTGGAACGTGCATGGGGGACCTCGCTTTACTCGAGTGGAGTCGGCTCATTTTTGCAAATGATACGTCCGACGCCCGATATCACGTGTCTCATTTTCGCCAACGGCGTGTCTCATTTTTGAGAATCCGAGATGCCGCGGAAATCTTATCCCAGCTCAAAGGCCATTTCTGGGATGTATTTTCCATCGAGTGCCTCATTGGGAAACTGCATCCCATTTCAAGCGTCGATTCTGGGACGCACTTTCCCCTTACAGTCCAACGGGAAACTGCATCCCATTCTGAGCCCCGATTCCGGGATGCACTTTCCGGAACAACCCTCAACGGGAAAGTGTGTCCCACTCTGGAAGCTGATTGTGGGACGTAGTTTCCCGTTGGCTCTCTTTGGGAAAGTGCGTCCCATTTCTCGGGCTAATAGTGGGATGCGGTTTCCCATTGAGCTGCCTTTGGGAAAGCATGTCCCACTCTAGGCTCAAATTCCGGGACGCACTTTCCGAAACCCCGCCCATCGGGAAAGCACGTCCCATTCTGGACGCATCCCGGGGATTGAACTTCAGCTTATGAGGCCTTCCATCGATAAAGGGCCGCCCTCCCGGGTGGCGGGCATTGCATTTAGAAGATGGACCTACGCGCCCAGCACGGCCTTCTTGGCGGCGGCGGACATGTCCTCGAGGTCTTCTTTGGTGGGGTGATCCTTTGCGGCAACCCAGTTGTCGAACAGCATCTTAAAGCGGGCATTGTCGGGATCTTGCTCGAGCATGGCCTCGTAACGCTGCTTGACCGCGGGGCCCATCTTGCCCTGGCACATCGCCCAGCCCACAAGCTCGGCATCCTCTGCCAAATTGGACGACACGCGGTCGATAATCTGCTGAAAATAGCTCTGATCGGCACCAAAGCCGCAGGTACCAAAGAGGAAAACGCGCTTGCCGTGCAGGGCGGAGAGCAGCGCTGCGACTGAAGGCGTGCACGCGCCCTTGTCGCACCAAAAACCGACAAGCACCGTGTCGGCTGCGCAGGCACCCTGCGCCTCGAGCGCAACTTGATCCGCATCCGCATCGTCGCTCAACGCCGCGGCGTGGATAAACTCAACGCCCGCAGCCTGCAGGGCGCGCTTGATTGCACCCGAAACCATCCTGGTATTACCGCTCTTGCTGTTAACCACCAAAGAGCATGTCATAGTCACGTTGCTCGTTTCCCCCAAAACTAAAGCCACTAATGCAATTTATTAGAAGCATATCTTAGTACTAAAACCACAGTTGTAAACCACCTTCTGCCGATTGGCGATACAGGCGACATCCTTGGACGGGTTTTAGACCGCGCGCACTTGGATTAATGCCGCCGCAGAGTGTTTCACGGATGGCCTAAAAGTGTTTCCGAAACTTCGCCAAATTGTGTCACGTAATTTCATCAATTTGTTTCACAAGACATCGTCAAATTGTGTCATAGATTGTCGTCAAAATGTTTCACGCGCTGGTAGAATGCTATATAACATGACAGCTCTATGATTGGCGGGGAGTTCTATGAATGGATATATGGATAGATGCATCGATCGCTCAATCGAACGCGATCTTGGCATTTTTGGCGCCGTGCTCATTCAGGGACCGAAGTGGTGCGGAAAGACGACTACGGCCCAGCAATTCGCCGAATCATCGCTGTCTCTCTCCGACCCAGCCGGAGACTTTGCCGCGTTGCAGCTTGCCAAGATCGACCCGGCTCAAGCGATAGTCGGCGCAACACCGAGACTCATCGATGAGTGGCAGGAAGAGCCGAAATTGTGGGACGCAATACGTTTTGAATGCGATCGTAGGGCTGGTGAGCCAGGGCAGTTTTTGCTTACGGGGTCAGCAACGCCAAATGATGCCGACCAACCGATGCACAGCGGCATCGGGCGCATATCACGCTTGCGCATGGAAACAATGACTCTGGCCGAACTCGGAGTTTCCACAAGGGCGGTCTCGCTCGAATCACTGCTTAACGGATGCGCCATCAAAGCGGCACTTGGATCCATTAACGGCATCGCCGGCATCGCCGATTTACTATGTCGTGGAGGTTGGCCTCAGGCGGTTGGCAAGACGACTGCCGATGCAATGCGAATATCCGCTGCCTACATCGATGGCGTCTGCGAATCGGACGTTTCGAAGGTTGACGGCGTGAAGCGTGACCCGGAGAAAGTCAGGGCTCTTCTGTCTTCGCTTGCGCGCAACGAATCCACTCTTGCCGGCGAAAAGTCTCTTGAGAAAGACCTCGGCGGTGATGTATCGAGAAGTACGCTGAGGCGCTATACGGATGCCTTGCGCAGGATACACATCATCGACGATATCCCGGCTTGGCATCCGGCGCTCAGGTCGCCGGTAAAGCTGCGGCAAAGTGCGAAAAGGCACCTCGCCGACCCTTCGCTTGCCGTCGCGCTGCTCGGAGCAAATCCGGAGTCATTGGCATCCGACCCGAAGACGCTGGGGCTGCTCTTCGAATCCCTCGTCCTGCACGACCTTAAGGTCTATGCCGCCGCAAATGACTCATCGGTGTCCCACTACCACGACGCCGACGATCTCGAGGTCGACGCCGTCATACACAGGCGCGATGGAACTTGGATTGCCGTGGAAGTAAAACTCGGAAGCCCGCAGATCCCCGAGGCATCTGCAAACCTGCTTCGACTCGAGCGCAAGCTGGTCGAACGCGGCGAGAGGCCTCCCGCGGCCAAACTCATCGTCATCGGGTTCGGCATGCCGGTCCACACAACGCCCGAGGGCATCATCGTTGCCCCCGTTGACACGCTCGCGCCCTAGCGCTGCGTTATACGTCCCGCGTCTTGCTTATTGGGCGAATTGGCTGCGGTAGAGCTCGGCATAGAAGCCGTCTGCCGCCAGCAGCTCGTCATGCG
>URTZ01000101.1 GCA_900550825.1 uncultured Collinsella sp.
TCGCGTTGCCTTCGCGAGCAGCTTTGCCATGTTCGCCGCCGGCCGCGCCTTTGAGCAGGTCCGCAACTCCATCGGCTACCCGCACCTCAACGTCAAGATCGGCGCCACGCACGCCGGCATCTCGGTGGGCGAGGACGGCGCCACGCACCAGTGCTGCGAGGACATCGCGCTCATGCGCGTCATCCCCGGCATGACCGTTGTCGTCCCGGCAGATGACGTGGAGGCACGAGCCGTGACGCGCGCCGCCTACGAGTGCGACGGCCCCGTGTACATGCGCTTCGCCCGTCTGGCCTCGCCGGTTATCAACGACCCCGAGACCTACAAGTTCGAGTTGGGTAAGGGCATTGTCATGCGCGAGGGCGCCGATGTGACCATCATCGCCTGCGGCCTGATGGTCGGCGAGGCTCTCGAGGCTGCCGAGCAGCTCGCTGCCGAGGGCATCGACGCCGAGGTCATCAACATGCACACCATCAAGCCCATCGATGCCGACCTGATCGTCAAGAGCGCCACCAAGACCGGCCACGTCGTGACCGTCGAGGAGCACTCTGTGATCGGTGGCCTGGGCAGCGCCGTTGCCGACGTCCTGTGCGAGCAGTGCCCGACGCCGCTCAAGAAGATCGGCGTCAACGACACCTTCGGTGAGTCTGGCCCGGGTGCCGAGCTCTTGCACAAGTATGGCCTGGACGCCGCCAACATCGTGGCGACCACCAAGGAGTTCTTGGCATAAGGCAAGACGGATCTCAAGGACTGCTTCGCCAGAACTATTAAACTGCTTCGCCAGTACTATAGAAACCCGGCAGGGGCGCTCTCCAAGAGGGCGCCCCTGTTTCAGTTGCGGTGAAATAGGGACTGATTAGCCCTTTTAACTTGTAAAACACTCCCTATTTCACCGCAACTTTTGAAGGCGTTCCCGCTTGTGCTGGCTGCGGCGCGACGATTGATTGCTGCTTGGCACAGGGCCGCCACATTGGGCGCGTCGTTGCCTTTGTATGCCATGGCGAGCAATGCGGCGTTGTAGATCTCGTCGTTGGTCATATCGCCGGCATCGATGGGGCGGAAGGTGAGTATTGAGTCTTGCTCGGCGAGTTCGGCCAGATCGATCGTTTCGCCCGTGGCGAAGACATCGTCGAGGGTTAGTGTGGCGCTCGTGCATGGAATTTGATAGATCGTGCCGTCGACGGCGATAGGGGAGCCTGCCGCCTCGAGCGTGTACACGCCTTGTATGAGGCTGATGCCGGAACCGTTGGAGGCTACATAATCAACCTCGTCGACCGTTATCCCATCGACGGTTTTGCCCGTGATGTGTATCGGGACACGCGAGGCCCCGTTATCGGTATCCCAACCCGCGGCCGAGATATCGAGCACAATAGCATGCTCCGAATGAGCCGATATAAAGCAAGACATTGTCCGATACAGTTGAAACCCCAGCCAGCTGCCGCCGGCAAGAGCAATCGTCAACATACAAACAAGAACGACCACGACGTGCTTCCGAGACTGTACCCAGAACGCCGGGACAGTCGATAAGCCATGAACGGCAACCCCACAAGTCGTGCAGTATCTCACACCACCACGTAACTCAGCGCCACAACAAGGACAAACCATACCAGCCTCGCAACCAAAGAAGATCCCAACGAGGCCACTGTAAGTCGATCAATCCAATCTAAGTTGCGCAACAATGCGCCTAATTTTAAGTTGCGGTGAAATAGGGACTGATTAGGCCTTTTAACTGGTAAAACAGTCCGTATTTCACCGCAACTTATGAAGAAGCCCTGTCAAGCAAGGCCCCATTAGGGAAAAGGGCCCAGAACAGAAAAGTGCAATTCAGACCCTCCCAACTTTGTATGCGCAGCACCTTAAGATGGATGCGCCGGCCCCATAGTAGCCGCAGGCCGGGCACAGGGTTACCTCCCAAATCTTTCCGCAGGACGGAGGGAGCCCCGCAGCGCGAAGCGCGTGGCGGGGCTCCCGACATGTCCGAGGACGATTTGGGAGGTAACCCTGTGCCCGACCGGTGGGAATAGAAGCACGCCATGCTTCTTATGTGCAGCAAAGCTAATGCTGCTAAAATACAAAGCGCTCATGTAGTTTAAACGCACGACGATAAGGAGCACCAGTGGGTAACCACTTCCGTACCTCCGGTGCGGGCGATGATGCCCCCAAGACGCAGGCAGGCGTCCAGGGCAGTCGTTTCGCCACTCCGGATTCAGAGGGCCAGCCTGTTGCTCAGGCCCCCGCTCAGCCGGCAGATCAGGCACAGCCGGCATCCGATCCCTTTGCCTACAATCCAACCAGCGATGTCGCGCTTTCCGGCACGGCGGGTTTTGAGCCCGTTCAGGCCGTGACCGCTCGCGTGGAGCAGCCTCAGGCTGGCGCCGCTACGCCGCAGCCTACCATGGCCGGCATTCCCGACCCCTTGGCCCCTGCGACGCCGGCTCCTCAGCCAGCGCAGTCCGGTCTCTTTGCTGCTATTCCCGACCCCACGCAGCCTGCTGCCCCGGTGGTCGAGAGCGATCAGGCCGCCGAGGTTGCAAGCCTCGATAACGCGCTCAACAACCCCGATTTTACGTCGGTGTTTGCGCCTATCGATCCGCAGGCCAGCCGCAAGAAGATGGCCAAGCAGGCCGGTGTCGAGCCCGTCATCCTTATGGAGCATGTCACCAAGATCTATCCGGCACAGCCCAACAAGCCTGCACTCGACGACATCAACATCGAGATCTATCCGGGCGAGTTCGTCTTCCTGGTCGGTCACTCCGGCTCGGGTAAGACCACGCTGCTGTCGACGCTCAACCGCGACGTCAAGCCGACGAGCGGCCGCATCCTGGTTGCCGGTCAGGACCTCATGAAGATCAAGAACCGCAAGGTTCCGTTCCTGCGCCGCCAGATTGGCGCCGTGTTCCAGGACTTTAAGCTTCTGCCGCAAAAGACCGCCTACGAAAACGTGGCGTTTGCCCTGCAGTGCATCGGCAAGCCCAAGGGCGTCATTCGCAGCCAGGTGCCCGAGGTGCTGCGTCTGGTCGGCCTGGCCGATCAGATGGACTCGCTGCCCGACCAGCTTTCCGGTGGCGAGCAGCAGCGCGTTGCCGTCGCCCGCGCTATGGTCAACCGTCCGCCGCTGCTGATCTGCGACGAGCCCACGGGTAACCTCGACCCGGCGATCTCGCTGGGCATCATGAAGCTGCTCGAGCGTATTAACCGCACCGGCACCACCGTGATCGTCGCCACGCACGACCGCGAGATGGTCGATAGCATGCACCGTCGCGTGATCGCCCTCGAGGGCGGCCACGTTATTCGCGACCAGGAGAGGGGAGGTTACGGCAACTATGGCACCAACTAACGTGGGCTACTCCTTCAAAGAGGCAATCAGCCACTTCTTCCGTAACTGGACTACCTCGCTCGGCGCCGTCATCACGATCTTCCTTTCGCTGTTTATCATCGGCCTGTTCATCATGGGCTCCGCGATGCTGAACTCCGTGATCGGCACCGTCGAGGATCAGGTTGTCATCAACGCGTTCATTAGCGATGACGCCGATCAGGCCGATGTTCAGGCTTTTGAGGCCGAGCTTAAGACGTGGAATAACGTCAAGTCCGTGACCTATAAGGACAAGGACGACGCGCTGGCCGAGTATACGAGCAAGATGTCGGGCAACGCCGACGCCACCATGAGCGCGCTCGATGGCCAGAACCCGCTGCCGGCTTCGTTTGCAATTGAGATGGACGATCCGTCCAAGGTCGAGAGCACGGCCGAGAAGCTCAAGAAGGATGCCGATTTCCAGAAGATCGCGGATGACGGCGACGTCAACGCGAGCGTGCTGTACGGCCAGGAGGAAGTGAGCCGCCTGTTCCAGGTGACCAACTACATCCGCATCGCCGCCGTGGTACTCGTTGGCCTTCTGACCTTTATCGCATTCATCTTCATCAACAACACGATTCGCCTGTCCATCACGGCGCGTCGTCGTGAGATTGCGATTATGCGTCTGGTCGGCGCCAGCAACGGCTTCATTCGTGGCCCGTTTATCACCGAGGGCGTACTGCAGGCCATTTTGGGCTCGCTGCTTTCCATCGGCGTTCTGGAGCTGCTGCGCAATCTGATGATTCCGCGTCTGCAGGAGAGCATCGGCTGGATGTCGTTTGCCCTGCCGATGCAGTACTACCTGGTGACCTATGCTGCGCTGATTCTGGTCGGCGTGATTATCGGTCTCTTTGGTTCTGCCATCGCCATGCGCCGCTACCTGCGCGTGTAGGCATGCCTGGAACTCATCCCTTCCAACGGGTCGTCTCTTATGGGGCGGCCCGTTTTTTGATCCCTAGGGGACGGCAGGAAAGCGAATCATTTGGGTAGACTCTTTGGAGTTCGCAATCGATAGTTAGGAGGCGCCATGGGGCGCAATAACAAGCATAAGCGTGGAGCTCGCAATAAGCGCGGGCCGGTGCGCAGCGAACGCCGTCCGAGCCTGACCGGGCGCGTGCAGCTCCATGAGCATAGCGCCTACGTTGTAACCGAAAACGGCGGCTACAAGGTCATGGGCCGCGGTAAGCGTGAGATCATGGATGGCGATACCGTTGCCGTGAGCATTAAGAACAGCCCGCACGGTGAGCGGCGCGCCGTGATCGAGGGCGTGGTTGAGCGTGCAGCCATAAGCGTGGTGGGCACGTACCAGACCGCCGGTCCGCTCGGTGTGATCGAGCCGCTCGATTCGCGCTTGAAGGCCGACTTCTTCATTTTGCCCGAGGATACCTCGGCGGATCGTCTGGGTGTCCACCCGGGTGATGCCGTTGTCGCGCGCATTTTGACCTACCCGACGCGCCTGGAATCGGGCACCGTGACGATCGAACGCCGCATTGGCGGAGATGACGCGCCCGATTTGGGCGTTCAATATGTGATGGCGCGTTACGGCTATACCGATAGCTATCCCGAGGCCGCGCTGGACGAGGCCGAGGGGCTTTCGCTCGATGTGTCCGCGGCGCTTAAGGACCCGCTCCGCCGCGATCTGCGCGACCGCTTTGTCATCACGATCGACCCGGTCGACGCGCGCGACTTTGACGATGCCATTTCGTTGGAGCGCACGTCCGAGGGTGGCTACAAGCTGGGTGTGCATATCGCCGACGTTTCACACTATGTGGCTTGGGACGGGCATATCGATCTTGAGGCTCGCCATCGCACGACATCGGTGTATCTGGCCGATCGCGTGCTTCCCATGCTGCCCGAACGCCTGTCCTGTGACCTGTGCTCGCTTCGCCCTGACGAGGACCGCCTGGCGTTTACCGTTGACATCGAGCTCGATGCACAGGGTCGCGTGCGGCATTACGATCCGTACCCCAGCGTGATTCGCTCGCGTGTGCGTATGGACTATGACGGCGCCGAGGCGCTGCTGGTGCGTGCCGGTGCGGTTGAGTATTCGGTGCTGGAGGGTGCGGCCGAGGATGTTGCGGCTGCCGAGGCCTCGCGCGAGGAAGCGCTTGAGCGCGGTCTTGCGTGCGAGGAGGCCGCCCGCGGCTACAACGTCGACCTCGGCGATTTCCTTGTCGCCGCTAACGAACTCGCCGAACTCCGCCGTCGTATCCGTCGCGCCCGCGGCTCGGTCGATTTTGACACGGCCGAGATTCGTGCTCTGTTGGATGAGGACGGAGTGCCCGTGCAGATTGTGGCGCGTGAGCGTTCGTGTGCCACGTCGCTTATCGAGGAAGCTATGCTGCTCGCCAACGAGTGCGTTGCAGAGTGGCTGGCAGACCGTGATATCGAGGCCTGCTATCGCGTGCATGAGGATCCGAGTCCCGATAGCCTGCACGGTGCCGCCGTTGCGCTGGCGCAGCTAGGCATCATCGACGATCGCCGTGCGGCTGGTATTGCCCTGGGAAGTCCCGATGAGCTGCAGGCTGCGGTTGACGCCGCGGCCGGCACGGCTAACGCTCCGCTCGTCAACACGTTGCTTCTGCGCAGTATGCAGCGCGCGCTGTACAAGCCACGCAACGAGGGCCACTTTGCGCTTGCCGCGCCGTGCTATTGCCACTTCACGAGTCCCATTCGCCGCTATCCCGACCTGGTGGTGCACCGCGTGCTCAAACTGCAGTTGGCCTATGAGCGGCTCGGCGGCAAGGACGCCTTGGTCCGTACGCCGCGGCTGATCGGCAAGGGGCGCGAGTCGCTGCCGCGCATTCTGCCGCAGATCTGCCGCGCATGCAGCGATGCCGAGCGCGCGGCAGATGCCGCCAGCCATGCGACGCAAAAGATCAAGATTGCCCAGTACTATGAGGACCGTCTGGGCGAGCGCTATGCCGGAACCGTCTCGTGGGTTAGCAGCATGGGCCTTTTTGTGCGCTTGGACCTAACGCAGGTCGAAGGCTTGGTTTCGATCAAGAGTCTGGGCAACGAGTGGTTCGAGTTCGACGAGGACGCGCTCACGCTCACAGGTGCCGACACGGGCACCCGTTACGAGCTGGGGCAGCGCGTGATTATCGAGGTCTCGCGCGTCAATACCACGCGTGGGCACTTGGACTTTAAGCTTATCCATTAGCCAAATCCCGACTCATGGTGGGGGAGCGGAGGGCGGCCTTTCGGGACCGCCCTTCGCATTTGAATCGTGGCTACCTTGCCGTCTGCTCGGCCGCCCGCTTACCTGCTATTTGAGAGGTAAAACCTACCAAAATAAACCTGTCCCTTTTGGCAGGTTTACAAGAAAGCGGGGATGAGATGGCGACGGTGTACGGTTATGCGCGGGTGAGTTCGCGCGATCAGAACCTTAATCGGCAGCTGGATGCGCTGGGCGCCTATGGCGTGGGCTCGGCGAATATTTATGCCGACCATGCGAGCGGCAAGGACTTCGATCGACCGCGTTATCGCGAGCTGCTGCACGTTCTGGGAGACGGGGACGTGCTGGTGGTGCTTTCTATCGACCGACTTGGCCGTAATTACTCCGAGATTCTTGAGGAATGGCGACGCATTACCAAGGAGCTCGGGGTTGCCATTGTGGTGTTGGACATGCCATTGCTTGACACGCGCGCTAGGGCCAGCGGCGCGCCGGATGTGACCAACACCCTGATTGCCGATATTGTGCTGCAACTGCTGAGCTACGTGGCGCAGGTGGAGCGCGAGAATATCCATCGGTGCCAGGCGGAGGGGATTGCAGCGGCGCGAGCGCGAGG
>URTZ01000102.1 GCA_900550825.1 uncultured Collinsella sp.
CCAAAACGGGCGGATGCCACCTGCTTGATGGCGGAATTCTTGGAGTCACCGTTGGCCAGCGGGGTCTCGCGACGCGGATCCTCGCCGCCCTCGCCCGAGTTGGAACGACCGTGCAGGCGGTTCATGGCGATGGCCATGCACTCGTGCGCCTCTTTGCTGATGGAACCGTACGACATGGCGCCGGTGTTAAAGCGACGGACGATGTTGAGCGCGGGCTCCACCTCGTCGAGCGAAACCGGCGTGCGACCGTTGGCATTAAAGTCCAGCAGGTCACGCAGGCGCACGGCACGGCCGGTGCGGTGCAGGCGGGCGCTGTACTCCTTAAAGGTGTCGTAGCTGTCCTCACGGCAGGCGGTCTGCAGCAAGTAGACAGTCTGCGGATCGATGAGGTGATCCTCGCCGCCGAGCGGGCGCCACTTAGTCAGACCCAGTGTGGGCAGCTGATCGGGAGCCGGGCTCTTAAGGATGGCGAGCGCGGCGTCGTAGCGTTCGTTCTGCTCGCGCTCGACGTCCTCGACACCCATACCGCCCACACGGCTCACCGTGCCGGCGAAGTACGCGTTGACGAACTCGGGCGTAAAGCCCACGGCCTCGAAGATCTGCGCCGAATGGTAGCTCTGCACCGTGGAGATGCCCATCTTGGACATGATGGAGACGATACCCGCCGTCGCGGCCTTATTGTAGTTGTCGATGCCCTGCTCGGCCGTCACGTCCAGGTCGCCGCGCGCCGCCAGATCGCGAATGCACGCATGCGCGTTGTACGGATAGATGCCGCTCGCGGAGTAGCCCACCAGCGCCGCAAAGTCGTGCGGAGACACGGCATCGCCGCACTCCACCACGATGTCGGCAAAGGTACGCACGCCGGCGCGGATCAGGTGGTTGTGCACGCAGCCCACAGCGAGCAGCGACGGCACGGGCACCTCGCCCGCAGCGGCACGATCGCTCAGCACCACGATGTTCACACCGTCGCGGACCGCAGCCTCAACGTCCTCGGCAAGCTGCTTAAGCGCAGCCTGCAGCGCGCCCTCGCCGGCGTCGCGGCGGTAGACGGCACGGAAGCGACGGGTCTTAAAGCCCACGCGGTCGATGGCGCAGATGCGGTCGAACTCCTCCTCGTTGAGCAACGGGCGCTCCAGGCGCACCAGCTGGCAGGCCGTGCGGGAGTCCTCGAGCAGGTTACCGTGGTTGCCCAGGTAGAGCGTGGTCGAGGTTACCATATGCTCGCGCAGGGCATCGATCGGCGGATTCGTGACCTGGGCGAACAGCTGATAGAAGTAATCGAAGAACGAACGCGTCTTCTTGGACAGGCAGGCCAGCGGCGCATCGATACCCATCGAAGCGAGCGGTGCCTTGCCCTGCTGGGCCATGGGGCGCACGACCTCGTCAACATCATCCCAGTGATAGCCGAGCTTGGCCATACGCACGGCGGTAGGCACCTCGTCGTCCTCGGCGGGTGTTGCCGCAACGGGCTCATCGAGCGCGTCGACGGTCAGCGTCTCCTCGGCAATCCAATCACGGTAGGGCTTTTCCTTGGCGTAACGGGCACGCAGCTCGTCGTTGTAGATGACGCGACCGCGGGCAAAGTCGACCTCGAGCATCTGGCCCGGCCCCAGACAGCCGCTCGTCAGGATGTTCTCGGGGCTCACCTCGATGGTGCCCACCTCGCTTGCCAGCATAAAACGACCGTCGCGCGTCACATAGTAGCGGGCGGGACGCAGGCCGTTGCGGTCGAGGGCAGCACCCAGGGTACGGCCGTCGGTAAAGGCGATGGCGGCCGGGCCGTCCCAGGGCTCCATGAGCATGGACTGGTAGGCGTCGTAGGCGCGGCGCTCCTCGCTCAGGCTGTCGTTGTGGTCCCACGGCTCGGGCAGCAACATGGACGCGGCACGCGTGAGCGGTCGACCGTTCATGACCAGGAACTCAAGCACATTGTCCAGAATCGCGGAATCGGAGCCCTCGCGGTTGATGATGGGCATCACGCGCTCAAGATCATGCTGCAGCACGGGGCTGTACAGGTTGGGCTCGCGGGCGCGGATCCAGTTGACGTTGCCCTTGAGGGTGTTGATCTCGCCGTTATGGATGATAAAACGGTTGGGGTGCGCGCGTTCCCAGCTGGGCGTGGTGTTGGTGGAGTAGCGCGAGTGGACGAGCGCCACGGCCGTCTTGACGGCGGCGTCGTTGAGGTCGATGAAGAAGCGGCGCATCTGCGTGGCGACGAGCATGCCCTTGTACACGATGGTGCGCGAGCTCATGGAGCACACATAGAAGATCTTGTCGCGCAGGGCGAACTCAGCGTCGGCCTTCTTTTCGATGGTGCGGCGGCACACGTACAGGCGACGCTCAAAGGCATCGCCGGCGGGCGTGTCGTCCGGACGGCCCAGGAAGGCCTGCAGGATGGTGGGCATGCAGGCGCGGGCCGTCTCGCCCAGGTCGTGCGGGTCGACCGGCACCTCGCGCCAAAAGAGCAGCGGCACGCCGGCCTCGGCGCAGCCCTCCTCAAACACGCGGCGGGCATCCTCTACACCCTTGTCGTCCTGCGGGAAGAACAGCATGGCCACGCCATAGTCGCCCTCTGCCGGCAGAATCTGGCCGCACTTTTGAGCCTCTTTACGGAAAAAGTGATGCGGAACCTGGAATAGGATGCCGGCACCGTCGCCGGTGTTCTTCTCGAGTCCCGTACCACCGCGGTGCTCCAAGTTAACCAGAATGGACAGTGCATCGTCCAGAATCTGGTGATGGCGCTCACCGTTGATATCGGCAAGCGCGCCGATGCCACATGCATCGTGGTCGAATTCGGGGCGATAAAGGCCCTGCTGCTGAGCGGAATCTGCCTGCATCGCGATCCTCCCCTAGGTGTTAGACAGTCAGTTGACTAGGCATACTAGAAGCATCACCGGTCCGTTGTGTTTCCCGCCCGTTTCGAAACAATCGCGTAACGCACGCCCTACGAGTGGACACCGCCGACCTCAAGGGCGACAACATAGGCCCCAAGTTCGGCCTGCAAACTCACCTCTTCAAACATCTCAATCTGTAACAGTAAGACCCAATTTCCATCCCTAGTTGTTACAGATCAAGACATTTCGGCAATCCCCTTTCACCAGCCTATCCAAATACAACAATTTTGTTAGTCTTGGTTAACTTTTTAGCCTAAAACAGGTATCCTTTGCGGCGTCAAACAAACGACACGCAGGAGCGCACCATGCTCAACCATCTCAAACATCATTTTGGCTCCCGACGCACCGGTGGTCACGGAGGCCTAGACATTGCGCGGCACATCGGCCCCGGGCTGCTCGTGACCGTCGGCTTTATCGATCCGGGCAACTGGGCCTCAAATATGGCCGCGGGCTCGCAATTTGGCTACGCGCTGCTGTGGGTGGTCACGCTGTCCACGATTATGCTCATCGTGTTGCAGCACAACGCCGCACACCTGGGTATCGCAACGGGCGCCTGTCTTGCCGAAGCCACGACACGCTACCTCCCCCGTTTCGTTGGACGCACGGTGCTCGCCAGTGCCTACCTCGCGACCATCGCCACCGCTATGGCCGAGGTCCTGGGCGGCGCGATCGCGCTCCAGATGCTCTTTGGACTGCCCGTGCGCGCCGGCTGCGTCATCGTGGCCGCGGCATCGATGGCAATGCTCATGACGAACTCCTACAAGCGTGCCGAGCGCTGGATCATCGCCTTCGTCGGCGTGGTAGGACTCTCGTTTTTGGCCGAGCTTGCGCTGGTCAAGGTCGACTGGCCGCAAGCCGCCACAAGCTGGATCACACCCCGTATGCCCACTGGCTCTGCCGCGATTATCGTGAGTGTCCTGGGTGCGGTCGTTATGCCCCACAACCTCTTTCTACACTCCGAGGTCATCCAATCCATGCACTTCGAAGGCCAAGGCGAGCAGGTTATCGAAGAGCGTCTGCGCTATGAGCTCTTCGACACGCTCTTTTCGATGGGCGTGGGCTGGGCAATCAACTCGGCCATGGTCATCCTGGCCGCAACGACCTTCTTTGCGCACGGCATTGTCGTAGACGACCTCGCCGTCGCAGCGGACACGCTCTCCCCCATTCTGGGCCCAGCAAGCTCGACAATCTTTGCGGTGGCGCTGCTGTTTGCGGGCCTCTCGAGTAGTGTGACGGCAGGCATGGCGGCAGGCACCATCACCGCGGGCATGTTCGACGAGGAATACGACATCCACGACCGACATTCCTCGATTGGGGTGGCGGCATGTTTCGTCGGCGCAGTGGCGGCGTGCCTGGTCGTCCCGAATCCTTTTGAGGGTCTCATTTGGAGCCAGGCGCTGCTGTCGCTTCAGCTACCGATTACGGTCTTTGTGCTCATACGGCTCACCAGCTCACGCCGCGTCATGGGCAAATACGCCAACTCGCGCCCGCTCAACGCGCTGCTCGTAGGGATCGGCGTCATCGTGACGATTCTCGACATCGTGCTGCTAACGGGGATGTAATTGGGATGGCGTGGCCGTCCAGATATAACGTCTCAATCTGTAACACGTAAGGCCGTTTTAAACCGTCAGATAAATCAAAAGGGTCCCAGCCGGAATATCCAGCCGGGACCCTTGGACAGAGCTCTGTATGGCTAATCGCCGTGTGTCTACGAGTTACTCCTCGACGAGCTCAAACTGATCGGGACCGACGCCGCAGACCGGGCACACGTAGTCCTCGGGCAGCTCGGGCGTGTCGACCTCAACCTCGTAACCGCAAACGACGCACACGAACTTATACGTCTTCTTCTCCTCAGCCATGATGCTCTCCTCTCGAACGTGACTGGTGATGTACTTCGCTTATTAGTATATGTTCTCAATAAAATAATGCAAGTGTTTTTACAACAATTCTAGCCTTGATAGGACGAGGCCTTCGGAGGCGTCTTGCCCTTCAGGACCTTGTGGTAGTAGTCGTAGGTGAGCGGCGTCTCGTCGCTCAGGCGCTCGGCGTCCTCGACCTCGCCGATAAACAGCAGATGCGTGCCCACATCCACAGTGTCGATCAAACGGCAGCTAAACAGGGCCGCCGCGTGCTCGGGCACATAGGGCATGCCCAGAGCCGTCTCGCGGGTCTCGTACTTGGCAAACTTGTCATAATCGCTGCTGGTGCGGAACCCAAAGTTACCGATGTAGAGCATGTCGGCGGTCTGATCGATCACGGTCAGCGCGAACGCTTTGGCCGCGGCAATGACACCCGAGGTGACGTTGTCCTTGTTCACGGCAACCGAAATGCGCGGCGGCATGGACGTCACCTGCACCGCCGTGTTGATGACGCAGCCGGCGCGCAGCCCGTCTGCCGCGGCGCTCACCACGTACAGACCACTCGGCATGGTAAAGAACGCAGTTTTGTCCATAACGATCACTCCCCTAACCCGGGCTGGTACCTCATGGATGTATGTACCCACAAAAAAGGCGACGCCCACAACGGACGCCGCCTTTGAGATATATGTGTCAAAACAGCAAGCAAGATGAGACGCCCGCAGTTGCGGTGAAATAGGGACTGAATAGCCCCTCAAACAGGCAAAACAGTCCGTATTCCACCGCAACTTATGAAAGGTGGTCAGCGATTACGCTCCTTAAGCGCACGGTCAATCTCGCGCTGGACATCGCGCTTGGCCATATCCTCGCGCTTGTCGTAAAGTTTCTTGCCGCGGCCTAGGCCCAGCAGCAGTTTTACGCGGCCGTCGGTATTAAAGTAGAGCTCCAGCGGCACCAGGGCATAGCCGCGATTGCGTAGCTTACCGTCGAGAAAGTCAATCTCCTTGCGGTGCAGCAGCAGACGACGACGGCGATCAGGGTCGCGGTTCCACACGCCACCATGGCTATAAGGGTGAATATGCAGGCCCACGAGCCAGCACTCGCCGCCACGAATCAGTGCAAAGGTGTCGGTGATCTGGCACGCGCGCTCGCGAATCGACTTGACCTCGGTGCCACTCAGCTCAATGCCGCACTCAAAGGTCTCATCGATAAAGTACTCGTGGTGTGCCGAGCGATTCTTGGAGATGAGCTTGCGCTCGCGCTTACTGGGCATCGCCGGCCTCCTTGGCTCCATCGGCATTTGAGCCCGCAGCGTCGCGCTTTGCCTTGCGCTCAGCATTGAGCTCGGCGTCGCTCTCGCGCACCAGTTTGATAATCGCCGCGCAGGCCTCCTCGCCCACCAAGTCGCGAGCACGCACCGTCAGGCGCGTCGCCTCCTGCTTGTCGCCGTCGCTTGCAGCATCGGTCGCGCACATAATCAGGCAAATGGCGATCTCGGCCGAAGGCGAGGTCGGCACGCCCTGCAGGGCGAGCTCACCCATCACATGGTCGTCACTCTCGTCCGCGGCATCCGGATAGGTGGTATGGATCTTGTTGAGCAGGCGCGTCGTATGCGCATCATTGGGCGCCAGGCGCAGCGCCAGACGTGCGCAGCCCACGGCAGCCGAAATGTTCTCGGTCTCGGGCTCCAAGAAGTACTGACCCAAGTTGGTGTAGGCGCGTGCGGCGCACTTACCGTCGCTCGCGCGCTCCAGCACCGAGAACGAGAGCGATGCCCACTCCTGCTTGTCCTCGAGCGCGCGGAACAGCTCGGCCAAGTCCAAGCGATAGTTGCAGTTCATGGGATCCCAACGCACGGCCTGCATCAGGGCATTCCGAGCACTCACATAATCCTGCTGGCGAATGTAGGCAAACGCCATGTCGGAGTACAGGCGGTCAAAGGGAACCTCGACCTGCACCAGCTCGCGCGGATCCTTCTCCACGCGGCGATAGGCCAGGCGCTCAAACTTGCTGTCGAAGCTAAAGTACTGGCGCTTCTCCTCCGTCTTGCACTCAGCGTCGATATACTCCTCGGCGAGCTCCACCAGACGCTCAAGCAGCGGCGTCGCCGTAGCCAGGTCGCCCTGCGCCAGATAGTTCTCGGCATACGTGATGTCTTCCAAGCTGATAGGCAGGTCCATGACAACTCCTCGGTCCGGGCGGCAGACTCAACGCGCGCCTTAAATATCGGTCAATACACAAAACCCGGGTCTCTTACGAGGCCCGGGCGTTCAATTTTGGTAGCCCGTACCAGATTCGAACTGGTGATCTCCGCCTTGAGAGGGCGGCGTCC
>URTZ01000103.1 GCA_900550825.1 uncultured Collinsella sp.
AGTTCCGCACGCAAAGAAGGCCACTTAATGTGGCCTTCGTCTTGCGCAGGACTGTAGAGCAGGAAACCTTATATCCGGCCCCTCCGTCCGGGGACCGCGCCGTACCAGCTACAGCGTCATGTTCGGATCGGCGTCGACATCGAACGGCGAGATTTCACCTCGGTCGAATTTACGGCGAGCGACCTCCGCGATCATGGCTGCGTTATCGGTACAGGCAGACAAGGGCGGCACCGTTACGCGAATCCCCTGACGCCCAAGCTTCTTGATCATCATCTCGCGCAGATGCGGGTTGGCCGAGACGCCGCCACCGATGCAGTATTCCTTGCATCCGGTAGCGTGCAGTGCGTTTTTGGCCTTCTTGTACTGCACGTCAAAGACAGCTGCCTCAAACGAAGCTGCCAGATCGGGCAGGTGAATCGTGCGCCCGGCCTTGGTCTCCTGTTCAATGTAGAGCGTCACAGCGGTTTTAAGGCCCGAAAGCGAGAAGCGATAGTCTCCCCTGCTGTTAAGCGCACGGGGGAAATCGATCGCCTTGGGGTTGCCCGTCTCGGCCAGCTTGGAAATGATGGGGCCACCGGGATAGCCCAGACCCAACGCCTTGGCTACCTTGTCGAAGGCCTCGCCCACAGCGTCGTCGAGCGTCTCACCGAGCACCTCGTAGTCGCCCCACGCCTTCACGTGCACGAGCATGGTGTGCCCACCCGAGACAAGCGTGAAGATAAACGGCGGTTTGAGGTCGGGTTGCGCCAGCAGGTTGGCAAACAGATGCCCCTCCAGATGGTTGACGCATACGAGCGGCTTACCGGCAGCGTAGGCAAAGCCTTTGGCAAAGGCAACGCCCACCACGAGGGCGCCCACCAGGCCCGGACCCTGTGTCACGCCCACGGCGGCAAGCTCGCTGGGAGCAATGGCTCCACCCTCAAGACCAAGCGATGCTGCGGCATCCTCGAGCGCCGCATCCACGACACTCACAATCACCTCAACGTGTTTGCGCGAGGCGATCTCGGGCACCACGCCGCCAAAGCGGGCATGAAAATCAATCTGTGTCGACACCTGGTTGGCCAGCATATTGCCATCCGCATCGATAATCGCCACGGCCGTCTCGTCGCAGGAACTCTCGATAGCGAGCACCAGGCGGCGGCGCTCAATTTCGGCGCGCTCCCCCTCGGAGCGCCCAGGCGCAGGCAGCGGCCATACGCGTTGCTCGGCTGCCGTCGGCTCGGGCGAGGCGTTATCGACCGGAAGTACGAGGGGAAGTGGGGCCGTCATGACGATGGCGTCTTTGCCGACACCGTAGTAGCCACGACGACGACCCACCTCGGTAAAGCCCAGAGCGGCATAGAGCGCAATCGCGCCCTCGTTGCCGTCCTCGACCTCGAGCGAAGCCGTGGTGCAGCCGAGCATCTGGGCATCATAGCTCACATGCGACAGCAGCTTGCGGGCAATGCCCTCACGGCGATGTGCCGAGTCGACGGCGACATCCAGAATCTGCACATCACCGTCCACGACCATACCGCCGGCAAGGCCCAGCAGCTTGCCGTCGTCGTGTGCCACCCACCAACTGCGCGGCGCAGCGACGTCCTCGCCCAGTTCGGACAGGAACATGCCCGGCGTCCACGCCTCGTGTCCGGCACCTTCAAAGCAGGCAGCCTCTAGCGCGCTCGCGCCCTCGGCATCCGCCGCGCCCATGGGACGGAACTGCAGATGACGACCGGCGAGCTCATCGGCAACGCCCGTAATTTCGCTCTGCGCACTCTCGGCAAGACCAAGACGCTTGCGCTCGTTTTCCTCGGCATCCGAAAGGCGCGTGTAAATCGGCAGGACGCGAGCCGGATCGCCGTCACCCGCAGCGTGCACGAGCAGCAAGCCCTCGCCCGAAGGCCACCACAGGTCGCGCTCCACGCAGCGGGCGGTCTCGTCCTCACCCAGCAGCTTGCCATAGCGCACGAGACCGTCACCGGTCAGCTGAACCTGGTCCCAGTCCGCTGCTCGGCGCCACTCATCGAGCGCCACGGCGGCCTTGACCACGTGTTCGCGCTCAAATTGACGCTCGGGACCCTCATCGCCCAGCATATATAGTGCCGGATATACCTCACCGCGCATGGCATCGGCCAAGATACCAAGCTTGCCGCGCACGCCAGCCTTCCACGCCGTCCAAGCGCAAGCGTCGAGCGTCGACACGCCCAGCAGTGGAACATTGGCACCGCGCGCGAGGCCCTTGGCAGTGGAGATGCCGATGCGCACACCCGTAAACGACCCCGGGCCGCGGCCGACCACGTAGTAACCAACATCGCTGCGATCCAGACCGGCTTGAGCCAGCACGCCATCAACGGTATTCACGAGCTCAACGTTGGCGTGACGGCGACACATGTGGTCGCCACTCACGAGCTTCGTCTCGCCCGTCTGCCCATCAATCCAGCTTGCCGCGCAGGCAAGCATGTCGGTCGAGGTATCGAGCGCCACCACCAGCGCGTTGTCGTTATGCAAGCTCATCTTGTACAGCCTTATCAATCAAATGGGAAAGCTCCATTGCGCGGTCACCGTGTGCCTCGAGCGTTATCGTTCGCACATCGCTGTCGCCCTCATCACGCTTGAGCGTCACCGAAAGATACTCATCCGTCAGCTCGTCCTGGAATTGTTCGCCCCATTCCAGCAAGCAAGCACCCTCATAGCCCAGCACATCGAAAATGCCCGTATCCTCGAGCTCGTAGGCATGCTCCAGGCGGTATAGATCAAAGTGAAACAGCGGAATACGACCTTGATCGTGAACGGCCATGAGCGCAAACGTAGGGCTCGTAACCATATGCTCATCGCCCAGCCCGCGCGAGACGCCCTTGGTAAAGTGAGTTTTGCCCACTCCCAGGCCACCGGTCAGGATGAGCACATCGCCGTCCTCAAGGCACGGTGCAATTAGCTCGCCAAAGTACTCCGTATCGGCAGCGCAAGTCGTTTTGTAAGTACCTACCCCCAGGCGCTCCAGGGACATATATGCTCCTTATTATTCCGAGGCGTCCTCTGGTGCGGGATGTCGCTCCAGATAGTCGCCCAGCATCTTAAAGTCTTCCTCCAGCAGCTCCTGCCACGCCGGATTGCGCAGCGCTGCTGCCGGATGGAACGTGGGCATTACTACAAAATGCCCCATCTGGTGGAACCTGCCGCGCAGCTTAGTAATGCCAATCTCGGTCTTAAGCACAAAGTGCGTCGCGGGGTTGCCGAGCGTCACGATAATATCGGGCCAGATGCTTCGAATCTGCTCACGCAAAAACGGCGAGCAAGCCAGCACTTCCTCGGGACGCGGATTGCGGTTTCCCGGCGGGCGGCACTTAAGCACGTTGGCAATGTAGACGTCTTCGCGTTTGAGGCCCGCCAGCGACAAAATGCCGTTGAGGTCCTCGCCTGCCGCCCCCACAAAGGGCTCGCCCTGCAAATCCTCATTGCGGCCCGGCGCCTCACCAATAAACATCACGCGAGCGCGGGGGTTTCCCACGCCAAACACGATATTGTGACGCGACTGGTAGAGCTGGCAGAGGTGACAATCGCCCAGAACGGCCTCAATTTCCTCGAGTGCGACCTCACGTGGTGCCTGATGGGTATGGCCGGGGATGTGCATGACGCCCATAGCGGCTCCTACACGTAGACCTTGTCGAGACGCATGCCAAAGCCGCAGGCGACCTCGTAGTTAATCGTTCCGCGCAGTCGGGCCATCTCGTCCATAGTGATCTCGGCATCGCCATCGCGGCCGACAATGATCATCTCGTCACCATACTCGGCCTCGGGAATCTCGTGTGCCGGGTTGGACTGAATGGCGACCATAAACTGGTCCATGCAGATATTGCCAACCTGATGCACACGCTCGCCGCGATACAGCACATCCATACGATTGGAAAGCGTACGCGATAGGCCATCGGCATAACCGATCGGCAGCGTGCAGATCTGAACGCGCGTACGCGGTACGCGGTAGGTAAAACCGTAGCCCACGCCCTCACCCATCGCAGGGTGTGCCACGCGCGTCACACGCGCATGGACGCTCATAACGGGATCAAGCTGCATCACGCGGCCACTCAGCTCGCACGGCTGCATGCCATACAAGCCAACGCCGGCGCGGATCATATCAAAATGCATCGAGGGGTCGAGCATCGAGGACGGCGTGTTGGCGCAGTGCACGATACCGCACTCAAAACCCGCATCCTTAATGGCCTGAACGGCCTCGGTAAAGCGCTGACACTGCAGCTTGTAGTCCCAGCCCGAAGGTTCATCGGCCGTGGCGAAGTGCGTAAATACGCCGTCGCACTGAATACCGCGATGGAAATTTATACCGCGGACAAAGTCGAGCACCTGCGTGTAGTGAACGCCGATACGATTCATGCCCGTCTCGATGGCGAGATGATACTTGCCCACTTTGCCCGCCGCGACGGCACATTCGCCATACGCAAGAGCAAAGTCAGACGTATAGACCGAAGGCATGATATCAAACTCGAGCAACGTCGGAATGGCCTCGATAGGCGGCTCGCTTAGGATGAGGATGGGTTTCGTAATCCCGCCCTGTCGGAGCTCAACGCCCTCGTTAACCGTCGCCACGGCAAACATGTCGGCACCGGCCGAATACATGATCTTGGCGCACTCAACAGCTCCATGGCCATAAGCATCGGCCTTGACCACGCAGCACAGGCGCTGACGTGGATTCAGCAAGTTCTTATAGGCCCTCGTGTTGCGACGGAGCGCCCCGCGGTCGATCTCGACCCAGGACCAGCGCGTCAAATCGGCTTTATTCATGATTAGTCATCCGACCCTTCGTCCATGATTCCCAGATCTTCGAGCGCATCCTTTGCCGCCAGTTCCATGGCCGGACCGATCAAGTCGATAAGATCGGTCGCGATGACGCTCTTCTCACCATACTCCGTCGCCGCGGCAAAACCGGCGTAGCTGTGAAGTGCGACGGCGTACGAATACAGCAACTCCCAACGATCCATCTCGTCGCGCATGGTGGCAAGCGTGCCGGCCAAAATACCCGCGAGGACATCACCCGAACCGGCAGTTGCCAGAGAAGCCGGACCCGAGAGCGGCAGCAGCACACGCTCAACGCCACAGATAGCCGTCGTCGGCCCCTTGGCAATGACCACCAGATTGTCAGAGCCTGCAGCCCAGACAACCTTCTGCGCGGCTGCAATCGCAGTACCAAGGTCGTTCACCTCGTCACCGGCAACCAGACGCGAAAGTTCACGATAGTGCGGCGTCATAACCAACGGCTGCTCGCGACGATACATCTCGGGATTACTATCAATACCGTCAATGGCAATCTTAGCAAGGCAGTTGAGTGCATCGGCGTCCAAGATAAGCGGCACATCAAGCTCGAGCAAGCCCGAAACCACCTGCATAGCGCCGGCAGATGTCGTCATACCGGGACCGCACAGTACACAGCTGTACTTCTTTGCAATCTCGCACACAGTCATGCGCGCAGCGGCGCCAAAGGAGCCGCGGGAATCAGACGGAATAGCAAAGACGGGAATCGAAGGAAGTGCCATGCGAATAAGATTGGCGCAGGCGTCAGGAGCCGCGACTGCCACGTAACCAGCACCCGCGCGAGCTGCAGACTTGGCCGCCATAATGGCAGCACCAGGATATTGCGCAGATCCGGCGACAATAAGCACAGAGCCACGGGAATACTTATCGATATTCGTAGGTAGTGGGGCAAAGTAATCAACTAAGTCACCGGGCTCGACAATCTCGGCGGCGTGGTCGACATCATCGATGACCTCGTCAAGACGGTCGTAAAGATTGCCGCAGATCAAATCGCCAGCATACTCAGGACCATCAGCGCTATACAGACCAATCTTGGGCGCAATCATCGTCACCGTATGCTCGGCACGAATGCAGTCGTCATCAACAACGCCCGTCTCGGCATTCAGGCCCGAGGGAACATCAATGGATACGACACAATCGGCGCATTCATTGACCGTAGGAATCCAGATGGAGAACGGCGCACGCAGATTTCCGTGGAAACCGGTACCAAAAATGGCATCGACAACAACATCGGCCTTATCGATCAAAACCTCGAGTTCGTCACGCGAGGGGCCGACGCAAACGTGCACATCGCGGCCGGCAGTACGACGAGCAACATGACGTGCCAGAGCAGCAGGAATCTCATCCGGCTCAACCGGAGAAACGATATCCACGTCCACACCCTTATGGCTCAGGATATCGGCGGCAACCCAACCGTCGCCGCCATTATTACCAAAACCGACCAGAACGAGAACCCGATCGGGATTGAGCTTCAAGACCTCGTTGGCGGCAAACTCACCCGCTAGCTCCATAAGCTCGGCCTTCGAAGTCCCTTCGCGTTCGATGATATCCTCGAGACGAACGACTTCTTCGGTACTCAAAACCGGTTTCATCTATGCTCCTAGCGTATCTTGCGAAGCATCGCCCAGGTGCTCCGTCAATGCTGAATTCTGCAGCTGCTCAAGCTCATCTAAAACAGAGCGAGCCTCTTTAAATGTCTGCGCTACGCGTTTCTTGGTGCTCACCTTTTCCTCTTTTGGCTTAGGCCGAGCATCTTCGGTAATCGCGATGGCATTCGCAACGGCCAAGTCTCCTGTAAGCGTAATGGAAAGAGCGACCTCAACAACACCCAGTTCTTGAGCGATCTCGAGAGCACGGCCCGAAAGCAGCGCCTTCGGTTTGCCGAGTTTATCACGCGTAACCGAAACATCCTTGCGACCCACGCCTTGACTAAAACCCGTGCCGAGAGCTTTAAGTACCGCCTCGCGCGAAGCAAAGCGGCTCGCATAGTGAGCAGCGGGACGCGATGATGCATCGCAATACGCACGCTCTTCTTCGGTAAACACACGCCGAGCAAACGACGGCGTCTTTTCAAGAATTGATTTCATGCGGGAAATCTCGACGATATCAACGCCGATACCAGCTTCAGCCATGTTCACCTCCATATCGCACAGACTAAGTTATTGTAGCCCGTTCGCAGAAGATGCGACAAACGAGGGTTATAAAACACAGCTACTATGTGAGACAAAAGCCCGTAAACGCAAAAAAGGGGGAGGCCGCGAG
>URTZ01000104.1 GCA_900550825.1 uncultured Collinsella sp.
GCCACGGCCACCGCGATCACCAAAGCCGCCGCGACCGCCACGGTCGCCGCCACGGCCACCGCGATCGTCACGGCCGCCGCGAGGACCGCGGTCCTCGTCCAGGCCCATGGCGACGAGCGGAGCGATAACCTTATCGAGAGCGGCCATCAGCTCGGTGGCCTCCTCGTAAGAAAGCTCGGGCAGGAGCTTCTCCTTCTTGTTGGCAAGCTCGACCAGGCCCTCAGCGGCATCCTCGGCAGCGAAGACGACGATCTTGCGCATATCGCCCTCGGCGTCGTCGATGCGGCCGACCAGATCGGCAGCCTCGGCCTCGGCCATCAGGCCATCGAGCTCACGAAGGCGCATGCCCAGCAGGTCGGACATTTCCTTCTGCTCCATCTTGGGCTTGAGGTCAAGAAGCTTGATGGCGCGCTCGATGTTCGCCATGCGCTCGGCCTTGGCCTCCTCCTCCTTGGAAATAGCAAAGCGACGGCTACGCAGCAGGCGGGCGGCCTTCTGCATCTTGTCCATCAGCTCTTCGTCATCGTAATCAACGGCGGCCTCGGCAACCTCGGCCTCCTCCTCGGCGGAAACCTCGTCAGCAGCCTCAACCTCGGCAGCTTCGGTCTCCACGGTCTCGACTGCCTCAACCTCGGCAGCCATGGTCTCGTTCTCGGTCTCGTTCATGATCTCTTCGTTCTCAGACATGAGACTCCTTCTTGGCCCTCTCGGGCATCATCGCCCCATTCGCGGGGCCCGTCGCGCACTCTTTGCGCTTTAAACATTCATGCCTCTCGGCAAAACGCCCATTAGTTTATGGTGTCGCCATTCAATCTAGCTGCAGAATCTATGTGCACACATTAATGCGACATGTGCGACTCGCGACGAGCGTACACAACCGATACCACAAATCCGACCACGGCAATTACAGCCGCCACACGCACGGCTGCCGCAAATCCAATCGCCTGGGCAACGTCGGTCGCAACGCCAGCGGCGCCGGCAGTCGCCGCAGAACTCGAGAGCAGGCCGATAAACAGCGACGGGCCAAACGATGCGGCAATCATGTTCCACGTGTTGAGCAATGCCGTTCCGTGAGGATGCTCGGCGACAGGCAGCGTCTCCAAGCCGGCCGTTTGCGAGGGGCTCAGCACCAAACCGACTCCGGCATACACCACAACGGTCAGCGCCACGACGAGGCCGATGTTCATGCTTGCGGCCGTCATCGAGATTGCAGTCTGCCCCACAGCAATCAGGGCAAAGCCGACCGGCAGCAGCGGCCATGCGCCACGGGCGTCCATCACGCGTCCGCCCACAATCGAGGTCACAGCATTGCAGGCAATCGCCGGCAAAATGAGCAAGCCCGCAACAAGTGCGGTCATGCCGTATGCGCCCTCAAAATAGAGCGGCAACAAAACGCTCATCGAGAACGTCGTCATCATCGATACCACCACAAGCGAGCACGCAGGCCAAAAACGAACGCTCGCCATGGGACGCACGTTAAGCACCGGATGCTCGAGCTTGAGCTGGCGGGCCGCAAACAGGCCGAGCAGCACAATGGCGGCGAAGAGCGTCGCGATGCCGGCAATCAGATTGGTCGAGAACTCGCCTACGGAATATACAAATGCCGTAATACCGGCAGCGAGCAAAACCACCGACAGAATATCAAGCGTGGTGTTCGAACGCTCTCCGACATTCTGAACAAGCTTTACGCCCGCCGCAGCGACCACAATGCCGCCCACCAGCGGCACTACGAACACCGCCCTCCAGCCAAACAACGTGCACATTAGACCGCTGATCACGGGCCCAAACGCCGGCCCCAGCGTAATGCAGGCACCGCCCAGGCTCAGATACAAACCGAGCTTCTCGCGCGGGGCGCAAGACAGTACCACGTTCATCATGAGCGGAAACAAGATGCCCGATCCCGCAGCCTGCAGGATACGACTCGGCAGCAAAACGCTAAACGACGGAGCGACCAGGCACAGGACTTCGCCGGCGACCATGCATCCGCTTGCGGAAAACAGCAGCTTGCGCGTCGAGAAACGGCCGGACAGAAAGGCCATGATAGCCGTAAAGATCGACGTCACGATCATGTAGTCCGAAACGAGCCACTGCGCCGTGGTGGCACTCACCGAAAAGGCCGCCATAATGTCGTGCAACGCCACGTTAATGATGTTCTCGTTAAACGCAGCAACAAAAGCTGCAACATACATTACGACGAGAATTGCCGAGGTTGTCGACGGTGATTGAGTTTGCTTTTGGGATTTGGTCCCCATGCATTTCCTTCCTCTTGAAACGACAATCGCATCGCCCCAGAGGAACGGTCCAGGGCGAAAATGAGCCCTAGACTTACGCCAGACGCCGTACACGACGAATCTGACAACATGGTCCAACGTCGAAAGATTGTAACGCGGTCGCGCAGCTTTCCTTCCGCGCTATTATTAAAAGTCCACGAAAGCATAAGACATGAGGAGCCCGCCATGATTAAGCCCATCATGAAATCCGAGTTCTTTTTGCGCCTGCCTTCCGAAGACGCGGGACCCGACGATGCCGCGACCGGGCAGGACCTCCTGGATACGCTCCACGAGCATGAGCACGAGTGCGTGGGCCTCGCCGCCAACATGATCGGCGTGCGCAAACGCATCATCTGCGTAAAGGACGGCAGCAAGTCGCTGCTCATGTACAACCCACTAATTCTTGAGCGGGTCAATGCCTATCAGACGAGCGAAGGATGCCTCTCGCTCGTCGGAGAGCGTCCCTGTACCCGCTATCGCCGCATTAAGGTTGAGTATTTGGACGAGAACTTCGTCCACCGCATCAAAAACTTCTCGGGCTACACCGCCGAGATCATCCAGCACGAAATCGACCACTGCAACGGGATTGTTATATAGTTCCGCCGATTCAAGAAAGCTCCCTGCAGCAAAACAACTGCAGGGAGCTTTTCATAGTGCGAAGCTTCTATCCCACTAGCTCTGACGGTAATGGTCAAAGAAGTCGGCGAGGTCTTCGAGGGACTCTTTGAGCACTTCCATGCGCGGCAGGTACACGATGCGGAAGTGGTCGGGCTCGGCCCAGTTAAAGCCGCCGCCGCGCGTGATCAGGATCTTCTTCTCGTGCAGCAGGTCGAGGGCGAACTGCTCGTCATCGGTGATGTTGAACTTCTTAACATCCATCTTGGGGAAGATATAGAACGCCGCGCGCGGCTTGACCACCGAGATGCCGTCGATCTTGTTGAGCGCCTCATACACAAAGTTGCGCTGCTCGTAGACACGACCGCCCGGGCGGATATAGTCGTTAACCGACTGATGGCCGCCAAGCGCCGTCTGGACGATCGACTGAGCCGGCACGTTGGAGCACAGGCGCATGTTGGAGAGCATGTTGATGCCCATGATGAAGTCGCTCATGCAGCGCTGGTTGCCCGAAAGCACCATCCAGCCAATACGATAGCCCGCAATCATGTGCGACTTGGAAAGGCCGCTAAAGGTGACGCAGGGCAGATCGGGAGCGAGCGAGGCAATCGAGACGTGCTCGTAGCCGTCCATGCACAGACGGTCGTAGATCTCATCGGCAAAGATCATGAGCTGGTGCTTGCGCGCAACCTCGACGATGCCCTCGAGCACCTCGCGCGGATAGACGGAGCCCGTGGGGTTGTTGGGGTTGATGATGACGAGGGCTTTGGTCGCGCTCGTGATCTTGGACTCCATATCCTCCAGGTCGGGATACCAATCCGCCTGCTCATCGCACAGATAATGTACGGGATGACCGCCAGCAAGGGTTGCGCACGCCGTCCAGAGCGGATAGTCGGGGCTGGGGATCAGAATCTCGTCGCCATTGTCGAGCAGCGCGTTCATCGAAAGCTGAATGAGCTCGGACACGCCGTTGCCCGTGTAGATATGCTCCATCTGAACGTTGGGCAGGCCCTTGATCTGCGAATACTGCATGATCGCCTTGCGCGCGGAGAACAGGCCGCGCGAGTTGGAATAGCCTTCGCAGTCGGGCAGCTGCTGGCGCATGTCCTTGATGACCTCATCGGGCGTGCGGAAACCGAAGGGCGCCGGGTTACCGATATTGAGCTTGAGGATGCGCTCGCCCTCGTCCTCCATACGGGCGGCCTCGTCGACGACGGGACCGCGCACGTCATACAGGACGTTATCGAGCTTGGTGGATTTAGAAAAAGTACGCATGGTGGTGCTCCTTGCAATTTGAGCTGAGGGATGGGGTTCGGGCTTGGAATCGTTGCGGGGTGATGATGCCTCGCCTTGATCGGCGTCGCCGGCAAGCAGCCAGGTAACATCGACCTCCAAAATACGGGCGAGCAGCTCAGCCACATCGCGCCGCGGGATCGTCTTGCCGCTCACATATTGGCTCATCTGACTCTTGCCGAGTTTTTTGCCGAGCATCTCCGATGCGCGGATCACGTCCGACTGGCGAACGTCGCGATCGGACATAGCCTGTCGCAGGCGATCGCTAAACGTCTCTTGGGCCACTAGAACCTCCTTGCTGGCAAAGTTCAATTTATAGAACACGAATTGAACCAGGGTTCAATTTAGCAAGCAGTATAGCGCCGTACCTCATTCGAAAGTTCAATTTCATAAGAAAATGTATCGGACTCCGAGATTTGCCCAAAGCGAACAATGGTGTGTACACGTTTAGAGGTATTCGAGGAAACGGGCGGCGGCAAGCGAAACATCGGTCGTTCGATATATGGCGTTGATCTGCCGATGGGGATGTCCCTCGAGCGAACGCACGGCAACATCGAACTGACAACGGCGCAAGATGAGCGCGGGAAGAATGCTCACACCCAGGCCGTCCTCAACCATGGCCATAATCGCATAGTCATCCCAGGTCGACAGCTTGGAGCACACCGTCAGTCCCGCCCGACGGAACAGCGGCGTAATCTCGTCATCGGTGCCGCGTTCTAGCAGAATAAACTGCTCGTTGGCTAAATCGGCAAGAGAAACGACCTCCGCCGTGGCAAGCAAAGAGTCTGCCGGTACTACCGCCATCAACTCGTCGCGCACCAAAGACCGCGATGCCATGCCGTTTTCTCGGGGCTCACGCGGGATAAAGCCCAGGTCACAACGACCCTCAGCCACCCATTGTTCAATCTCTGAGTAATCGCCCATCAGCAGCTCGTAATCGACATCCGGATGATCGGCGCGAAAGCGCGCGATCACCGGCGGCAGTACATGAGTCGCCACACTCGAAAACGTACCGATACAGATCTTGCCGCGCATGAGCCCTCGCATCTCGTCCACGCGTCGCTGCAGGCGGCCAAACTCTTCGCATAACGCCTCGACTGCCGGCATGACCTGCCGCCCGTCGGCAGAAAGCACCACGCCCTCGCGGCTGCGATCAAGCACCTTAAAACCCCAGTCTGCCTCAAGGTCGCCCACCATGCGGCTCACGCCCGACTGCGAATAGCTCAGCCGCTCTGCAGCACGCGTAAAGCTGCCGGCACGCACCGTCTCGAGCAGCACTTGCATCTTTTGGATATTGGTCTCCATGGCACGTCCCCACCCTTGTATGAGTTTTTGTCATGTTTTCCATGCATTATATTCGCTTTTCTTCTAAATCCAGTTCACCCATAGTGAACATGCTCGGATATAGAGGGGATGGAAGCGCATGAACAACGGACTGTTTACGTACTTAGCAGCATTGCTATTGTTTGGCTCCAACGGCATCATCGCCGCTGCCATCGCGCTGCCGAGCTCCGATATCGTGCTGCTACGCACGTTTTTGGGCGCTCTCTCGCTTGTCACTATCCTCGCCATCACCCAACACCATAAGTTGCAGGCGCCATCTCGTCCCCGCGAAGCCGCGGCCCTCCTCCTCTCGGGAGCTGCGCTGGGCGCCAGCTGGATTTTTCTGTTCCGCGCCTACCAGACGATCGGCGTCGGCGTATCCTCGCTGCTGTACTACTGCGGCCCCATCATTGTCATGGCGCTCTCCCCGCTCATCTTTGGCGAAAAGCTGACCGGCGGCAAAATCGCCGGCTTTGTCGCCGTTGCTTGCGGTGCTTTTCTCATTGCAGCGCAAGGTCTAGGCGGCAATATGCCCATTGCGGGCATCGTCTGTGGAATCGCCTCGGCCTTCTGCTATGCATTGATGGTCATCGCCAGCAAGGGTGCGCCGCACATCGAGGGCCTCGAGAACTCCGCGCTCCAGGTGAGCGCCGCCTTTGTGACCGCACTGGTCCTCACGCTCATCACGCAGGGCGCTCCCTCGTTCCTGTCCGCCGGCGTCGCCGCCAGTATTGATTGGCACGCCGTCGCTATGCTCGGCGTCGTCAACACCGGCATTGGTTGCCTGCTCTACTTTAGCGCCGTCGCCAAGCTGCCCGTCCAGACCGTCGCCGTCGTCGGCTACCTCGAGCCGCTTTCGGCCGTCGTGTTCTCGGCCGCCCTTTTGGGTGAAGCCATAACACCGGTCCGCCTGCTGGGCGCCGCGCTTATCATCGGCGGCGCGATTTTTTGCGAACTCGCCGGCAAACGCGCAAACGCCAAGGCTGGCATCGCCCAGACAGCACGTGCTTAAAAGCCCCTGTTTTGAAATGCTACCTACGTACATAAATAATCCCCAGCTGGGGATTATTGTCTAAAATAACCTGATGTGCCAAACTGCTCTTGTATGTATAAAGACGGCATAAAGATTATCTGTCCTAGACAGATAACCGGATGTCAAAGGGAGTCCACGTGGCACACAACAAACTGGAGGCAAGCCCCCAAGACCAGCGTGGTCAAGGCGGGCACGGAGCCATCCCCCTCTCCGCTGGCATGCTGCTCGTAACGCTCGGCGTCGTCTATGGCGACATCGGCACGAGCCCCATGTACACCATGAAATCAATCGTCGCCAACAACGGCGGCATCGGTACCGTCAGCGAAGACATGATCTTGGGAGCGCTTTCGCTTGTCATCTGGACCATGACGCTCGTGACCACGGTCAAGTACGTGGTTATCGCCATGAAGGCCGATAACCACAACGAGGGCGGCATCTTCGCCCTGTTTAGCTTGGTGCGCAAAGTGGCGCCGTGGCTGATCCTTCCCGCCATGATCGGCGG
>URTZ01000105.1 GCA_900550825.1 uncultured Collinsella sp.
AGGGGCCTCTGCTATAAGAATCGATTGTCAGTTTATTTGAATTTGAAGATCTTCGACGCGCGGTACACAGGGGCCTGGGCTGAAAAGAATCTGGTTGGTAGGTTGCCCGGTGGGGCTTGGTTATGTTTGTCGCGAGTTCCGCACGAGCCGAAGAGCACTTAATGTGCTCTTCGTGCGAGCCAGGACTGTAGAGCAGCAAACATAACCAAGCCCCACCGGGCAACCGGTCAGGTTAGGCTACTTCGCGGCGCCGGGGATGCCGTGGGAGGTTTTGGCGGTTTTGGCTCCGTTTACGATGGCGGTCTGTAGGGCCCTTACGGCGAGCATGCCCAGTAGGTCTAGGGGAACGGCGGCGCTTGTCTGAGCGTCTAGTTTGCCGCTGGCGAGGGTGTAGATGGTGTCGCCGTCGTTGGTGGTGTGCGTGGGACGGATGGCGTGTGCGTAGGCGTCTGCGGCCATCTGGGAGACCTTGGTGGCTTGTGCCTTAGTGAGTTCGACGTTGGTGACGATGCAGCTGATGGTGGTGTTGGTGCGGTCGAGCGGCATCTGCATGGATCCGGCGGCAGCAAAGGCTGCGAGTTCCATGTCGACGATCTGGTCGCTATCGGCTGCGGCGCGCATACCGGCGACCCACTCGCCGGTGAAGGGGTCGACAACGTTGCCGCAGGCGTTGACTGAGACCACGGCGCCCACCTTGATGGGGCCGAGCGCCACGGCGGCAGCGCCAAGGCCGGCCTTCATGCAGGTAGCGGGGCCCATGAGCTTACCCACGGTAGCGCCCGTGCCGGCGCCCACGTTGCCCTGTTCGAGCTTGGTGGGGGTGTTGTCGAGTGCTTCGCGCACGGCGGCGATGCCGGCCTCAATGTCGGGGCGAACGGTGGGGTTACCAAAGGCGAGATCGAAGATACAGCTGGAGCACACGATAGGCACCTGCGTGGGGCCGACGGGAAGGCCGATGCCGCGGCTCTCAAGCTCGCGAGCGACGCCGCTTGCAGCCTCGAGGCCAAAGGCCGATCCGCCCGAAAGGCAGACGGCGTGGACCTTGTCGACGGTGTTCTCGGGTCGCAGCAGGTCGGTCTCGCGCGAAGCGGGAGCACCGCCGCGAACGTCAACGCCGCCGGTGGCGCCCTCGGGTGCCACGATTACGGTGCAGCCGGTGCCTGCCTCATCGTCCGTATAGTTGCCAAAGCAAAAGCCATCGACATCGCAAACGTCAATGGCTTTGAGCAGTGTATCCATGTTTAACTCCTATCGGTTTTCCGCCGCGCCTTGTGCCCGGTCGGGATCCGTACGGTACGCCAAAATTGTAGGCGCCGGGGGATACCCAGCGCCAGATGCAATTACGAGAGTTTTTGAATCGCGCGCGCGACGCGGGCGATGGGTAGGCCCACCACGTTATAGAAGTCGCCCGAAATATCGTGCACGAGCATGCGTCCTCCTGTGCCCTGAATGCCGTAGGCGCCGGCCTTGTCCATGGGCTCACCCGAGGCGACGTAGTGCTCGATCTGCTCGTCGGTGAGCTCGTAGAACGTCACGTCGGTCACATCGACAAAGGACAGGCTCTCGGCGGCATGCGGGGCGGCCGTGTCGCCTGCCTTAACGATGCAGACGCCGGTTGCGACCTGGTGCGTGCGGCCCGAAAGCTCACGGAGCATGGTGCGCGCTTCGTCCTCGGTTGCCGGCTTGCCCAGAATCTTGCCGTCAAAGGTGACGATGGTGTCGGCCGCGACCGTCAGCTCATTGGGCTCGGCATGTTCGGCGGCAACGGCGGCGGCTTTGGCGCGTGCTAAGCGTTCAACGAGCGTAAGCGGGGCCTCGCCATCAAACGGCGTTTCGTCGATATCGGCAGGAATGATGCGAATGTCATAGCCCGCCTCGCGCATCAACTCGATGCGGCGCGGTGATTGCGAAGCCAAAATCATAGCTGAATGCCCTCGGCGACCTTATCGACGGCCTTGTCGCCGGCGAGCGTGCGCAGCAGCTCAAGCGCAAAGGGGAGCGACTGGGCCATGCCGCTGGCGGTGATGATGTTGCCGTCTTGCGTGACCTTCTCGCCGGTATAGGCGCCTTCGGGGAAGCTTTTCTCAAAGCCAGGGAAGCACGTGGCGTGGCGCCCCTCGAGCAGGTCGAGCTCGCCCAGGATAAACGGGGCGGCGCAGATGGCGGCGACGTGCTTGGTTGCGGCGAACTCGCGGACCACGTCGCAGACGCGCTGATCGGCGCGCAGGTTGGTGGCACCGGGTAGGCCGCCGGGCAGCACGACGCAGTCGTACTCGTCAAAGTCGATCTCATCAAAGAGCGCATCGCAGGTCACGGGGATCTGCAGCGAGCTTACGACCTCACGCGTGGGCATGATCGAGACGAGCGTGGCGCGCACGCCGCCGCGACGCATGACATCGACCATGGTCAAGCATTCAATAGTTTCAAAGCCATCGGCGGCGAGAACGGCAACGCTGGGCATGGGGGTTCCTTTCATAGGCGGCATACAATTAGCCGTCTTATACCCCGAAGACCTCCGCTTGCCACGCTCGATTTCCCAATGATTTTTCTGAGCAATGATTAAGTGGCTAGTTGCGCCTAAGGTGGATGACAGTCTCGCAGTGGAAGGTTTGCGGGAACAGGTCAACTGGCGTGATCTTTACGGGGGAGAAGGTGCCTTCCTCGACAAAGCGCTTGAGGTCGCGCGCCAGGGTGGCCGGATCGCAGCTCACGTAGGCGACATCGCGAGCGCTCGTGCTGGCGATAAGATCGATGGCTTCGGGGGCGAGGCCCGCACGCGGCGGGTCGACCACCAAGACGTCGGCATCCTGGTCGGGGAACTCGCGCACCGCGTCTCCGCCAATGACGTCGACGTTATCAAACTTGTTGATTTCCAGGTTACGGCGTAGATCGCGCACGGCGGGGCCGTAGGCCTCGACGGCGGCGACAAAGTCGCAGCGGCGGGCGAGCGGCAGGGTAAAGGTGCCGGCACCGCAGTACAGGTCCACGGCAAGCTCGTCTTCCTGCGGGTCGAGCGCTTCCATGACAAGCTCGATCAAAATCTCGGCACCCTTGGTGTTGACCTGGAAAAAAGACGGGGCAGACAAGCGCATCTGACCCTCGGCGATATTCTCGGTCCATGAGCCCTCTCCGGCGAGCATTTCGACCTTGGAGACACGGCGGGCCTTCTTTTCGCCCTTGCTCATCACGCGCACGATGCTCGTGGGATGAGCGGCGTCCGCCAGCACGCGGGAGACCTGCGAGCGCGGAAAAGAGCCTGTGGGCGTCCAGAGAGCGACCTCGAGTGCCTTGGTGCGGCGCGATGCGCGAATGCCCACGCGTTCGAGCCCCAAGTCATGGCTGCCGCTTAGATAGTTGAGTGCGCCGACGACCGATTTGAGCGCCTTCGGGAAGCGCTTATCGAACAGCGGGCACGTATCGACGGTCACGATTTTGCTGGGGTCGACACCGTGCATGCCAAGGCGCACGCGACCGTTGACGACGGTCGGTTCGAGCTCGATTTTATTGCGGTAGCCCCAGTCGTCCTTGGTGTGGCAGATGGGCTGTACCAACTCATCGACCTGCTCAGGAGCGAACTTGCCGATGCGCTCGAGCGTGGAGCGCAGGTTTTGCTCCTTGGCGGCGAGCTGTGCCGTGCGTGAGAGATTGCCCCACGAGCAGCCGCCGCAGATGCCCACGAAGGGGCAGGGAGGCTGAATGCGATCGGGGCTTGGCTCCAGAATCTCGGTGGTGCGGGCGCGCATGAACGACTTGCCGTCCTGTACGACCTCGGCCTCGACGGTGTCGCCTGCCACGGCACCCTGCACAAAGACGGCCTTGCCGTTGTCGGCGTGCGCCAGCCCGTCGGCGCCGTAGGTCATCGATTCTATAGTGAGCTTCATATTCCTGCCTGTCATTCGCGTTGTTGTTCGCACCATGGTAGCAGGGAAAAGCGCCCCGCATCCGAGGCTTTCCTCAAATGCGGGGCGCTTCTACAAACTGCTTCTACAAACGACTATTTCGTCTTGCCGGTAATGAGCGTCTTAAGACCCAGGCCGATCAGACCCAGGCCCATGCGCACGCGACCGGGGCGATGGCGCTCGATGGCCTTGGTCTTGCCGGCGGGCTTATCGCGACGGGCACTCGTCCCGGGTGCGGACTTGGTGACCTGCGGCTCGGGCTGAGGTGCAGGTGCAGGCTCGGGCTCAATGACGGTCGCCTGGACCTCTTGGACCTTGGGCGTGGTCGGCTGCGGATCAGGAGCTGGGGCGGGCTTTGCCTCGGCGGCGGGCTCCGGAGTCGCGGTAGCGGGCTCGGGCGCTTTCTCCATGGCGGGCTCTGCGGCAGCCTCGGGCTCATTCACCGGGGGAGCGGCAACCGCTTCCGGTTTGGCGGCTGCCCCATGTTCAACCTCGGCCTGAATAGCTTCTTCGGCCACACGTTCCTTCTCCTGTGCGCGCTGCTGCGCGGCGGCCTCGGCGTTGCGATAGGCACGCTCCAGTAGAGCTTCCTGCGAGTTGAAGGGTTTCTCACCCTCTGCACACTCCACGGGGACCCAGGTGCCGTCGCTCGTGAGGCTGCGGGCCTTCACGTTGTCCTGCAGCTGCATGCCCATGTACTCGTGTACCAGGGCGCGGCAGGTGGGGTCGAGCACGGGGAAGGCGATCTCCACGCGGTGCTCGGTGTTGCGTGTCATCATGTCTGCCGAGCTCAGGTAAATCATGTCCGAGTCCACGCCAAAAGCGTAAACACGGGCGTGCTCCAAAAAGCGTCCGACGATGGAGCGGACATGCACGTTCTCGGTCTTGCCCGGAACACCGGGCTTGAGGCACGAGATGCCGCGGATGATCATGTCTACGCGCACGCCGGCACACGATGCCTCGGCGATCTTGTCGATAACCTCGCGGTCGGTCAGCGAGTTGAGCTTAAAGAACACGCGGGCGGGCTCGCCGGCAAGGGCGCGCTGGATCTCGCGGTCAAGCCCGCGCATGATGAGCGGTTTCAGTCCGACGGGCGCCACACCCAGGAAGCGGTAATCGCCGCGCAGGTTGCCCAGCGACAGATTGCGGAAGAACAAGTTGGCGTCCTCGCCGATGCCGGGATGGGCGGTCATGAGCATAAAGTCGCTGTAGAGCTTGGCCGTCTTCTCGTTAAAGTTGCCGGTGCCCAACAGCGTCAGGCGTGTAAGCGCCATGCCCTCGCGATAGGTGAGCTGGCAGATCTTGGAGTGGCACTTAAAGCCCTCGGAGCCGTAGATGACGGTGCAGCCTGCCTCTTCCAGACGCTCGGCCCACTCGATGTTGTTCTGCTCGTCGAAGCGGGCGCGGAGCTCCATGAGCACCGTGACCTCTTTGCCGTTTTCGGCGGCATCGATGAGCGACTCGCACAGACGGCTCTGCTTGGCCACGCGGTAGAGCGTGATGCGCAACGAGATGCACTCGGGGTCGTAGGCGGCCTCGTGCACCAGATCCAGGAAGGGGTTCATGGCCTCATAGGGATAAAAGAGCAGCTTGTCGTGCTGAAGTACCTGCTCGCGGATGGAGCGGGTCATATCGATGGTGGGGTTGGGCTGCGGCTTAAACGGCGTAAAGAGCAGCTCGTTGCGCAGGTGCTCGGGAATCTTGCCCTCAATGCCGAAGACATAGCCCAGGTTGAGCGGGATGTCGCAGGTAAAGACCGAGCGACGCGAGAGCTCGAGTGCCTTGCGGATAGTCTTGAGCGTTGCTTTTTCGAGTGAACCCGAGACGGCGAGAACCACCGGCTGCAGGCGCAGGCGCTTCTTGAGGATGCGCTTCATATGCTGGCGGTAGTCCTCTTCCTCCTCGACGCCCTCGCCGTCCGGATCGATGTCGGCGTTGCGGGTGACGCGGATGAGCGCGCGGTCGAGCGGCTTATAGGAGCCAAAGCAGCTGTCCAGGCAGGCGAGGATGACGTCCTCGAGCAGAATGTAGGAGTAGGTGCCGGTGGGCGAGGGGATCTCGACCACGCGGTTCATCGAGGCGGGAATCTCGATCAGGCCCAGCAGACTTTCCTCGTCGGTGACGCCGTCCAGGCCGCAGGCCAGGTAGAGTGCGCCGTTGCGCAGGTTGGGGAAAGGGTGGCGCGGGTCGATCACCAGCGGTGAGATGACCGGCGACACGTAGGCCTGGAAGTAGCGGGTTACAAAGGTGCGCTCCTCGGGCGTAAGCGAATCGACACGCGCACGGTGAACGCCCAGGGTGTCGAGCTTGCCCTCGATACTCTTAAAGATGGACTCCCAACGGGTAAGGAGCCCGGGCATTTCGGCCATGACAGCATCGACCTGTTCGGAGGCAGTCATATTGCTCTTGTTGTCGACAGGTTGTTTTTTGAGCTCGGCAAGGTCGGACAGGCCACCCACGCGCACCATAAGGAACTCATCGAGGTTTGACTCGAAGATCGAGACGAACTTAAGGCGCTCGAACAGCGGCACGGACTCATCAAAAGCCTCGTCGAGCACACGGTTGTCAAAGCGCAGCCAGCTGAGCTCTCGGTTCTGCGTGTACGAGAAGTCGCGCGGCGGTTTGCGCAGCTTTGCGGCGGCTTGCTTTTTTTCGATTTTGCTCGGCATATGCATCTGTCCGTTCAGTCCCCGCAGGGGACGGTAGCCTAACCCTATTCACTATTGTCTCAATTTAGTCGACTTGTGGCACGGACGTATTGTGCGAACGGTATCTTAACCTACTTCTTACGCCGTCAAGGCATGCAACTAACTGCCCGACTCGTTTTGAAAACAATCTATATCCATACTCAACTGGTGAGGATGTATGAATAAGAATGATTGCGAGCTGAATATAATCGAATCAAAATTGAATCATGGACAGACGACATATATATGCAGAAAACAGTTTTAGCTATGCAATTCCTAAACATGAAATTATTTGTGCAATCTTGCTCAATTCCTTAGAAAAAAGAACTATTACCTTTGAAAACCTGCTTTAGAGAACTGAAGTGCATCATGGGGGAATCATATGCGATATACCGTTCATCGCACTTTGCTGACCGTTCGGGGGCGAGGTGGAATTGCAGG
>URTZ01000106.1 GCA_900550825.1 uncultured Collinsella sp.
GACCTTGATGTGGACCTTCACGTCCTTCGTGTCGTACACGACGGTCGGGTCGTTACCGGTAACTTCCTTGATGGTGTACTCGTAGTCACCGGCCTTGGTGTAGCTGATGGGCTGGAAGGTAATGTTGCCGTCCTTGTCGTTCGTGACGGTCTCAAGGGGCGTGCCTTCCGCCTTGTCACCCTTGTACAGAGCAAACGAGAAATCGTTCCCCGCGAGCGCACCGCCCTTAAAGTGCTTCATCGCCGCCAGGGTCACGGAACCCTTCGCGGCATAGCTGTTGGTAAAGGTGGCGAGGTTCACCTCGCCGTTCTTGACCTCAGGCGTTTCGCTCTTGTCATCGCCGTCCTTTTTCACCGCCACGCCTGTGACAGTCAGCTTGGCATTCTTGTCCTCAACCTTCACCGTGACGGTGTAGGTGGAATCGTCCATCGTCCAACCGGCGTTCTGCACGCCGTCCACCACCGCGTCGTCATCGGCGTCGTGCGCCTCGGAAAGCGTGAACGTGTATGTACCGGCCTTGTTGAACTTCATGCCGGAGAAGTCGACCGTCTGGCCGTCCTTACCCGTAATCGCGCCCTTCGTGGCCCGGGACTCCGCATGCGCGTCGCCCGCCAGGTCATCCGACACCGTCAGGTCGCCGGCAGCGATCTTCGCCTGCATGTCCGACGTGGCAGCCAGCGTGAACGAGAACTCCTTGTCCGTGCTCTCGGTGCCGGAGACCTTCTTCGTTACCTGCGGGGTCAGCTCGTCGCTGGCGTCCGTCTTGTAGCTGTTGGTGAACACCAGCTTGTTGTCTTCGGCCAGCGTGCCGTTGGAATTCTGCGAGGCAATCGTGCCCGAGATGCTATCGCCTTCTTCAGTCAGATTCTTGTCACCCTGCTTGCGGCCGGTCAGCTTATAGCCCGCGGGCATCTCGTCCTTGCCGGTCAGCTCCTGCACCGTGTAATTGTCACCCTTGGCAAGGCCGTACACGCGAATCGTCTCGTCGGCCTTGATAGCATGGGTGTCGCCGTTCTTCAAATCGAACACGTCGCCGGCTTGCTTTCCGGCCCCAGCGTTCTTGAACACTGCAGCCTTGTAGGTCTTCCCCTCGGGCACGGTGAACTTGAAGGTGAACTCCGCGTCCTTATTGCCCGTCAGGTCATCGGGCACGTCAACCTTCTTCGTCACCTCGAGGCTCGCCTCGCGTTCGTTCGCCACGCGCACGCAGGTGGCGCCCGTGAACAGGGCATTCAGGTTCATGTCGCCCAGATCGGCGCGGGCGCCCTTCGCATTAGTGTCACTAGGCACGTCGTCCTGCGTGATGCCCATACGTATCCAGCCCGTCTCGGTCTCCAGGCGGTAGGGTTTGCCCGCCTCGGTGGGCCCATACTGGTAGATACGTCCGTTGGCGCCGTACTTGAGGTGCACCGTGTCTTTATCACCGGGGGACGTCACATCGGTCCACTTCAGATTACCCGCAGCGTCGAACGCGCCGGTTTGCCGTGAACCCTTGATCCACGTGAGCGTGTTGTCGATGTCGACCTCTGCGCCAAACTGGCCCAGGCTCTTCATAAGCGTGCCCGGCCCCGCGAACGTCGAGACACCGTCATCGGCCGTACCAGCATCGGCATGGACGCCGTAATCGTCCACAATCACCTTGGTGAGCGTGTCGTTAAGCAGGAAGCCCTTGGGCGCCGAGACCTCCTTTAGGAAGTAGGTGCCGTTCTTGAGCGGCCTGCTACTGTCGCTCGTACACGGGAATATGCCCGCCCCTTCGAGCTGGATCGGGTTGCTGACCTGCCCCGTCGTCAAGGTGTCGTAGGGGATCTGGTCGCCGTTGAGCACGACTTTGCCGCTCGCGTCTGTTGTCACCTGACCGTCCGTGTACAAGCCGAACTTCGCGCCGTCTACGGGGTTGCCCTCGGTATCGGTCTTCTGCACGAACAGGCGGTTCTGGATGTTCGTGACGAGCAGGCTCGTGGCGAACTGCCGCTTAAAGTTCACCTGGTCACCGGGGAGGTCATCACTGAACACATGGACCGTGTTGTCCATTTCCGCGCCGGCGATGGAGCTCGCCGTTGTGTAGTAGATGGCCACCGCGTACTCGGCATCCTTGCGGGCACCACCGCTCAGCAAGTCGTAGTACTTGGAGATGTCACCGGGCAGATGCGGAATCTCTACCTGGTACTGGCCGCTAGTGTTGAGCGTGAAGGCGTACAGGTCCTTCTTCGCTGCCTCGATGGCGCCTTCCTTGCCCTGGGCGCCGGCGAGGGTATACCCCTTCGTCGGGTCGCCCGACACGGCGTGCCAGGCGTTCTTGCTTTTATCGCGCTTGAAAACTACTGCGAACAGGGTGCCGCGCTTCATGTCAACAGTATTGCCTGGCTTCATCGAGTCATCGTCCGCCTGGTACACGGTCGACGGCGCGGTGATGGTCTCCTTCGCGCCAGCGAACGCACCGTTCTTCCACACGACGCTGTCCTGGTCCATACCGCCGCGGTTGATGATGACGCCGCCCGCGCCGCCCTTGTCGCTCGTGGGCACATACTCGAACTGCATGCTGCCATCCGTCGCCGTGAGACTCGAGCGGTATCCCTCGGGCACCTTCGTTTCCTTCAGGAGGTAGTACCGGCAACCTAGCTTGTAAAGATCGTCGAAGTTGATGACGCCGTTGTCATCGTCATTCGTGAGCGTCAGTTGTCCATCCGCGTCCGTGTTGCCGGAGCCAAGAAGGTTTTCCCGATTAGCGGTCGTGTCAGTGAAGTTCTCGTCTGTCTTGTACAGCGCGAACTGAGCGCCCTCCACCAGACCGCCATCTTGGTCGAACTTGATAATGTCGGACTCGGGAACCGTCACGAGGTTGTACTTGAGCTTCATGTTGGAGTCGGTGGCGCCACGCTCCAAGTAGAAGAACTTGAGCGTGTGGCTGGTGTCGTTAGCGAAGGTGTTGCCAGTGAAGCCCTTAGTAGTATCCCGCTTCGCTTCCTGGAACTTGCTTAACAGCGTGCCGTCTGGGGAATCGTTAACCTTAATCTTGCCCGTTTGGAAGTCAATGGTCAGCTTAGCACTGGTGTGGATGCCGCCAATGTCGCCCACGAGGACATCGTCAATGAACACCCAGACGTCATCGTCGCCGGCGAACTCAAAGGTCATGGGCTTGTCAGCATTCGTTTTGCCATCCTTCGGCTGCACGAAGCGCGACGACATGGAGAGGCCGAAATAATGGTTGAGGGGTTTGCCATCGTTATAATTCGAGTCGCCGTTGTTCGACGACGTAATGCCGTTCCGGACGAGGCGGCCGTTCTCCTCCTTGAATACCTTATCGGCCGCATCGAAGGGGAAAAACTGACCTCCATTTTGAGAGCCAGCCCCCGCTTGCCCAACGCCGGCGACTTCGTAGACATCAAATGCATTCTTATTGGCGTTGTACGCCGCGTAGTTCTGCGAGCTGTCATACTCGTAGTAGCCGTCCTTGTTGACCTGCAACAGACCTGTCACACCCATATGGGATATCTTGCCCGTCTGGGTGGAGGAATCAAACAGGTAGCCGAGGGATTCTCCCTCCCAGCGGTTGGTGAGTTTCGGGTAACCACCGGCAAGAACATTGTTCACGATGCCGGTGCGGACCCAGGAGCCACCCGTATACCGGTTAAGTTCCTCGCTGGCTTCCTGATCCTTGAACTGGAAGCGGTGGTTCTTGTTGATGCCGCCGTTGCCGGAAACCGACAGATGGTTATCGGGATTCACCCAGTAATCAAACAGGTTGATTGTTGTCCCCGAAGGCGAAATCGTCGGAACCGTGTGGTCCGAAATTGCCGCCTCGGCACGAAGCGGCAGGAAGAAACTCGCCGTCAGCGCGATGGCGAGGGCCAGAACAATCGCATATGGCGAAACCGGGCGCAGCCCACGACGGCGGCCATAAGACATGACGGACCACCGCTCGCGCGGCCGGTGTTCACCAGGAAGTTCCCTGCTTAGACACCCCCCCCGGTAGCAATATTCACGAGTCGAGACGTCGTCTCTCTGAGCTCCTGCATAATTTCCTCCCCAGTCACACGGCGACCTGCCCGGGTGCTCCCCGGGGGCCGAGGCAGTCTGGCACATGCCCGCAGTCGTTCAAGGAATACCAACCCCAGCATATGTCTCTTAAGATATCTTAGTCTTTTTCTATAACAATTTTGTCTCATTACCGATGAAATCGGCTCAGTCCCCTTGTCGCATTCTAGAGCGTGTGGAGCAGGGCGATGAGGAAGCGGATGCCTTGGAGGTAGGCGCGGCGGGTGATGCGCTCGTTGGTGCCGTGGACGCCGCGATCACACTCGTCGTCATCAACCACAAAGGCCGAGAAGCGAATGCACTCAGGGCAAATGTGCTGGTAGTTGGCAGCGTCGGTCGCACCGATCACGGTCGAGGGTACAATTGCCACTGGCTCGAATGATCCGCTTTCCTCCGTCCCCTTTGGATCACGAAAATAGCGGGCGGCGATGGAGCGAACCGCCTCGAGGCCGGGACCACCGATGCGCGGGGACGGCGAGGGTTCGGAGCTGCCGGGGCCCAGCTCCACTTCGACACGACCGGCAAGGTCCGCCCCGGCAACCGCCTCACGGCAGCGCGCCACAACATCGGCCACGCTCGTGCCCTCGAGCATGCGGAAGTTGATGTTGGCCCACATATCCTGCGGCATTACGTTGGCGCCGGTGCTGCCACCCTCGATCTGCGTGGGCGCGCAGGTGGTCGTCACCAGCGGATAGAGCTTTTTGCTGGCGAGGCAATCGCGGACAATGGCATCCCCGTTGGCGGCAATTTCATCGGCCGTGTAGAGCCCCAACTCGACGAGCTGGGCGGCAAGCAAGTCGGTCACGCGCGTCGGCCACTCGATATCGCAGATTGCGGTGATGGCACGGCTGAGCACCTCGAGCGACGTGCCGCCATAGGGGTTGGAAGAATGTCCACCCGCGCTCTTTGTCTTGAGCACAATGTCGGCATAACCTTTCTCAGCCAGGTCGGCGTGCATGAGCCAACCCTCGCCCGCGCTGTACTCGGCAGCCGGAACGATGCGGTAGTCGCCCTCGTCGATCAGGTACTCAAGCTCAATGCCGCGCTCCTCGAGCACGCGGCCGATGGCGCCTGCGCCGTACTGCGTAGTCTCCTCGTCCTGGCCAAAGGCCAGCAGCAGTGTGCGCTCGTGCTGCCAACCGTGCGCCAGCGCATACTCGACAGCCTCGAGAATGCCTGCGACCTGGTCCTTCATGTCGATCGCTCCACGGCCCCAGATGTAGGTGTCGTCCACGTGCCCGCTAAAGGGGGCGTGCGTCCAGTCGGCCTCGGTACCCGGCACCACGGGGACCACGTCCATGTGGCCCATGAGCATAACGGGCTTGAGGGCAGGGTCGGAACCGCTAAGTGTCACCAATAGCGAATGGTCGATGAGCTCGACCTCGCCCGCCGCAAATACGTGCGGCCAGGCCTGCTGCATATAGGCGCGCAGGTCGTCGAACGGCTGCCAGTCCACCGCCTCGGCATCCATGCTCGAGATGGTCGGAAACGACAGCACGCGCCCCAGGCGCTCGCACGCGCCGGCCTCGTCTATATCGGCAAAATCGTCCTCATGCGCAAAGAAGCGCCAAACCTCGGCCATGACATCCTTTCGATTATGACGACAAAGGCCGCCCCACGGGAGCGGCCCTGCAACGCAAGCGTTTGCGGTCGGTTATTTGTCCTCGAGATAGCGAGAGAGGAACTCGCGAGTGCGCTGGTGTTTGGGGTTACCGAAGAGCTCGGCCGGCGCGGCGTCCTCGAGCACCACGCCCTTGTCCATAAAGACCACGCGGTCGGACACCGTGCGGGCAAAGGCCATCTCGTGCGTGACGACGACCATGGTCATGCCGTCGGCAGCGAGCTTGCGCATGACCTCGAGCACCTCGCCCACGATCTCGGGGTCGAGTGCGGAGGTCGGCTCGTCGAACAGCATGATCTGCGGATTCATGCATAGGGCGCGCGCGATGGCCACGCGCTGCTTTTGACCACCGGACAGGCGACCCACAGCGGCGTGCGCGAACTTTTCGAGCCCCACACTCGTCAGATGCTCCATCGCGACCTTTTCGGCCTCGGCCTTGCTCATCTTTTTGAGCGTGACGGGCGCAAGCGTGCAGTTGTCGAGCACGTCCATGTTGTTGAACAGGTTAAAGCCCTGGAACACCATGCCGATGTCCTCACGCAGCTTGTTAATGCTGCAGCGCTCGGCCGTAAGGTCCTGGCCGTGGAACCAGATGTGGCCCGCGTCCGGGGTCTCGAGCAGGTTGAGGCAGCGCAGGAAGGTCGATTTGCCCGAGCCCGAGGCGCCGATAATGGTAACGACCTCGCCGGGGTTAACGGACAGGTCGATGCCCTTGAGCACCTCGAGCGAGCCGAAGCTCTTGCGCAGGCCCTCGACGCGGATGAGCGGCTCATTGGTCTGTGCGGCGGCCGCGGTGCCGGTAGTGGCGATATCTGCCATGATGATTCTCCTCGTCTTGAGCCTAGTTGGAGCTGGGCAGCGTTGCCGGGGCCTCGGCGCCGAGCTTTTTGCCAAAGGCCTCGAGCAGGCGGCTCGCCACGAGCGTCAGGATCAGGTAGACCACGAGCGCCACGCAGTAGACCTCCATCTGGCGGTAGTACACGCCGGCGACAGTGGTGGTGGCGTACATGAGGTCGAACACGCCGATGACCGAAAGCACCGACGAGTCCTTGATGTTGATGATAAGCTCGTTGGTGAGTGCGGGGATCGCGTTTTTAATGCCCTGGGGAAACACGACTTTGCGCATAGCCTGCCACTGCGAAAGACCCAGCGAGCGCGCTGCCTCGGCTTGGCCGGCGTCGATGGACTCGATGCCGCCGCGCAGGACCTCCATCATGTAGGCGGTGGAGTTGAGCGAGATGGTGACGAGGCCGGCGGTGAAGGTACTCCAGATCTGG
>URTZ01000107.1 GCA_900550825.1 uncultured Collinsella sp.
AGGATGTCGCGGACCGGGGCGATGTCGTTCTCGGTAGCGCCCACGATAGCCGTGAGCGTGCCGGCGATCGCGCCCGACTCGCCGCCGGTGACGGGGCAGTCAAACGCCATGCGGCCAGAGACCTGGGCGGCCTCGGCAATGTCGCGCGCGAGCTCGGGCGAGCTCGTGGTGAGGTCGATCAGCACCGCGCCGGGCTTAGTGCACGCGAGCAGACCGTCACCCGCTAGGTAGAGCTCCTCGACCTCGGAGGGATAACCCACCATGGTAAAGACGACATCGGCGTTTGCCACGGCCTCGGCCGGCGTATCGGCCCAGACGGCACCGCGCTCGATAAGCGTGGCGGCCTTGGACTTGGTGCGGTTGTTGACCGTGACGGGATAGCCGGCGTCCAGGATGTGGCCGGCGATGGGGGCACCCATGATTCCGGTGCCGATGAATGCGACGGAGAGCTTGTTTGCCATGAAACCTTTCCTTTTGGGTTGGGTGTTGTTACCAGGTTGAATACTCGGTGCCAGCGTTTGGGCTGTGACTTGAGGGCGCTTGCAGCCGCAGCGCCTGTCTACTCACCGCGTACACGGCGCGCGATGCGGTCGGAAAGCGAGGCTTTCTCGGCGCGATTCTTACCCCAAAACGCGCAGGCCACCATGCCGGGGCCCACGTGCGAGCCGATGGTGGGACCCACGGAGCTGCGAATGATCGTGACGTCGGCGCAACCCTCCTCCTTGCGGATGGCGGCCTCGAGCCAGTCGCCGTCCTTCTCGGCATCGGCCGTCATGATGGCGATGGGCATGGTGCGGTCGGGCACGTAGTTCTCGCGGAACGACTTGAGGATGGACTTGAGCGCCTTCTTGCGGCCGCGGTTGACGCCGATCAGCGACAGCGAGCCGGCAAGGTCGTAGGAGAGCTCGGGCTTGACATCGAGCTTTGCCGTGAGCTGTGCCGCCGCGGGCGGAATGCGGCCACCGGCAGCCAGTGCGTCGAAGCTCTCGAGCGTAAAGTAACCGTGGACGTAGGTCTTTGCCTCGTTTGCCCAATCGACCAGCTGCTTGGCGGTCAGTCCCGCCGAGCGCTGGCGCACGGCCTCGAGCGCCAAGAGCGCACCGGTCGCGCAGGGCAGAGCGTTGTCGACCACGTAGAGCTCAAAGTTGGGATACTCGGCGCGCACGGCGTCCGCCGCCTGGCACGCGGAGTTGTAGCTCGACGACAGCGCCGAGGTAAAGCACAGGTAGACCGTTGGTGTGCCCTCTTTGGCGCACTCGGTAAAGAACTCGATATAGCGACCGAGCGACACGGCGGAGGTAGACACGCGAGCGCCGGCGCGCATGCGGTCGTAGAACTCCTTAGGGCTCATGCTCGACCAGATATCGTCCGTGCGCTCCTCGCCATCGATAATGAAGGGGAAACCCAAGATATCGACATCGAGGTTCGCGGCGACCTCGGGGCTAAAGTCGCAGCAGGTATCGACGACGATGCGGCAGCGGTCAGAATGGCCGGTAGATGCAGCCTTGTCCATCAAAGCGACTCCTTACGTAAAAAAGGCGGCCATCCGCATGGGATGACCGCCGGCCGTTAACTCATGCAAGTTAACGTATTTTACTCGTCAAGCGTTTCGATACGGGGCTTGATGATGCCATATCCACCATTCTTACGGTGATACACCACATTGATGAGGCCAGTCGTCGCGTTCTCGAACACGTAGAAGTCGTGGCCGAGCAGATCGGTCTGCACCAGCGCCTGCTCCTCAGTCATCGGGGTGACATCGATGACCTTCTCGCGGACGAGCAGGTCGTCCTCCTCCTCGGGCAGCAGCAGGTCGGCAAGATCCTCGACGCGCTCGACCGGCGCGACATCCGCTGCGCTGGCACCACCCTGGCGATTGTCCACGACCTTGGTCTTGAACTTGCGCAGCTGGCGGGTGACCTTATCGGCGGAGAGGTCGATGGCGGCGTACATATCTGCACCGTGCTCGGCAACGCGAATCACCGAACCGCGAGCGCGAACCGTAACCTCGACGATTGCCGGGTTGGGGTTCGAGGGGTTCTTCTCATAGCGAAGTACAACGTCGGCCGTCATGGGCTCGATATCGAAAACCTTGAGCGCCTCGCCGATCTTCTCATCCACATGCGCACGCAGAGCATCGGTTACCGTCGTCTTGCGTCCAGAAACCTTGATATCCATACGTGGCTCCAATCTGCCTCGGGGACTTACTGTACTGGCTATGTACCCATTGCCGTGCATTTAATCACGCGGATTCCCAAAGACCCGAATAACGATTGCTTGATACCGCATACCGAAGTCTCGCACTTTTCTGTGGCAAAGTGCGCTATAGGAAGGCGTCGGCAAAGCTAGTTTTTCTCCTGGAAATCAGCTTTTACCTGCCGTTTTTACCAAAATAGAAAAGCCGGGCTCCCCTATTAGGGAGACCCGGCTATGCGTGTTGAAACCGTGAAGAAGTGCCTCGTTCAATGTATGGCAGGCGCCACCCCTACCAATAACTAGCTATTGAGCTTGTTGATGTCATCGTCGGTGATGGTGCCCTCCTGGCTAGACGACGGGCTGTCGCCGTTGTTATCAGAGGCGTCGTCATCGGAGGACTCGGTCTCGTTGGACGTGGAGTCGGATGCCTGCACATTGGCCCCCGAAACGGTCTTGGCGGTAAGGTCATAGGGCATCTGTCCGTACCAGACGCAGTGGACTGCCTCGAGCGTGCCATCGACCGTGATGCCATCGAGGGCATCGCTCGCGGCACGGCACAGCTCATCGTTAGAGCTTAGGCCTGCGACGCCAAGCGTGGAGGGCGCCTCGAGCGTACCGACATAGGAGATCTGGCTCATCAGACGCGCGAGGTAGCCACCAGCCGTGGAATCACAGATCACGTAATCGACCTCGCCCGACTCGAGCGCCTCAAAGCACTCATTGATGTTGGAGAAGGTCTTTTGGTTGGCGGTGATGCTTTGCTTGGCGAGCGCCTCCTGCGAGGCCGAGGAGGTCTGAACGCCCAGGGTAGCGGTGTTAAGCGTTTCGGTGGAAACGCTCAGCGACTCGCCGTCACTGCTCTTGCCGAATACGGCGGGGGCGTCGTACAGACAGGTGCCAAGTGAGCTGATATCGCCGTCCGTAGACCTCGCGTCGCCAATAAAGATGTCGGCCTTTTTATCGCTGAGCGCGGAATCGGCCGAGGACGCATCGACAAAGGCGACTTTGAGACCCATGCGGCATGCAAGGGCACGAGCGGCATCGACCGCATAGCCCGTGAGGTTTCCGTCGGCATCCTGCATGGCCTGCGGGGCATCGGAGGTATCGAGGGCGACTGTCAGGGTGCCGGGAGTGACCAGGGCGTCGTCAGACACCGTGGGAGTGACCGCTTCGTACTCGATCTGGTCAATCGTGGGCGTCGTGAACGTGGACAGTGGGTTGAACGCGCATCCGCTCAAGCCCAATACGGCAATGACCGCCGCGGTCCCAGCACCTAACCGAGCCGCGTGCATCAAGCTGCCCCTCACCATGTCCACTACCCTGCCTTCTGTGTCGTATACAATCCGTGCCCTGCACGGAATATCGGGTTGTTCCCACCAGCTGACCTGGTATTTGACCCCACACTTGCGCACCGGGGCGTTTGCTCGGGAGGCCGCAGCCACCTTCACGACTGGCCCGCTCGCCCGCGAGGCGGTATTGCCCCAAAGAAAGTAGAACGGACGGTGCGGCTTACATCTAGGACGCGCCATGATCGCGCCGCGCGCACGCGGTCGCTTACGTGGATCCCTTTGACCGCGTCTGTCTTGGACTAGGATGGGCATTTCGTCCGTCCGCAACCACAGCCTGGCAGGAACGTAGGGCATTATAGCTAAGTTCAAGCTATAGTTTAAGGTTAGGGACGTTATTCGCATCGCGAGCACAGATTTCGCAGGTCGGGGCGGGCTGCACGCGCTCTGATTGAGCCCGTAGCTCCCCATGGAGAGCCCCGACGCGCTCGTCTTGGGGCGCGTGGCCAAAAAATAGCAAATATGAGTACTGTTATCAAATTAGTGGCAGGAATTTTTGGCTCTGCAAACAGTTTTCACTCTCTATAACGTCAGATTTATGCCAGGGTATTCCACATTTGTTTAATATCTTTCTGATTTACGCCATCTTCTAGTCCCAAAATCCCTGATTTTGCTGTTACCGAATTTGTAGCAGTACTCATATTTGCTATATTTTGGCCAGAGCATGTATTCAACCCCCTGTTTCAGAGCATTGCTAGGCGGGTTTAAGCCCAAAACACGCCCGCAGCGTGTTAAATAGCGCCTCTTGTTTCTTTCTGCAAGCGTCAACACGGTTGCGATATCGCTTACCCATACGTTGGTGGATGCGCCATGCGAGCGCTTCCATCGCTTCCATGTCGCAGAGCATTTCGTTGTTGACCGTCGCGACCTCGATTCCCATAGTAATCAAGCCCGTGTTGCGTTTTTCATCATGGATACGTCCCCTCCGGGAGGAATGGCCCAGCTCACCGTTGTATTCCAGGTCAAACCGGGCTGCTTCCTGATGGGCATCGCAAACCGCATACGGCATCCCCGAGATCGCCTGCGCTCGGTCGTTGAACTCGATCTTGTGGTCGGTCTTAAAGGGACCGCAGGCAAATCCGCCATAGGAAAACGGAAGCGAAAACATGGCAAGCATGATGCATTCCATGGGTGAGCGCAGGTTTTCCGACAGAAAGGGGCACAGCCGCCGCAGCTGCTTGGCCGCGCTCCCCTTGCATGCCGCAAGGTAATCTGCCAGGCGATCGGGCGTCAGCACTGGCTCTACCTCAAAGTAGCCCACATCTGACGGCTGGTCCTTATCCTTTGCAAGCCTGTTCACGGTAGGCGAGCTGTAGGGAGGCAAATACTGCCCGCGATCGCTCAGCGAAATCTTGGAGCACAGCTCCTGGGCCAGGGCAAATGCCTGGATACAGCCGACTTCGCGCGCAACGGCGGCACAGAGGGCCTCGGGAGACAAGCTGTACACCCCCGGCTCCACCTCCAAAATCGAAGCGTCCGGCAGGCCTGTAGAACAAACGGACCAGCTTGCACCAGGCATGCGGCGACGCTGCTTTGCAGACCCCACCAGTAGGCACAGGTCTTCTTGAACCTCGCCACTCACGACCCCGATCCTCACCAAATCGGGAAGATAGATGTCCTCGGCCGAGGGCGACGATGCGCGCAGCACACGGCACTCTTCATCGGGAGCGAGGTCCCTCCAACTGATGTAACCCATTTGTCGGCGCTCGGCGCGCATCATGCGCAGCGCCGAGGCGCCAGTCAGGATTACAGAGGCCGCCAGTTGCTCGCTTGTCGGCTCGATGCGTCGCGCTATCTTCACTGCCACAAAACCACCCCTACCAAACGCGTGCGATAGCGAGGCCATCGACGGCCGCGGCACCGGCACGTTTGAGCTCCGCCGAGGCTGCTGCCATGGTCGCGCCCGTGGTAATGACATCATCGATGAGCAGCAGACGGCGGCCGCGCACATCCTCGACCGTCTCGTACACGCCCCGGGCATGCTCCCGGCGCTCATCGCGGCCGAGCTCTCGCTGGTCACCATGACCGTATTTGACCAGGGCGTCCAGCAACGGGACACCCGAAAGATCGCAAAACGAGCGCGCAATTGCTTCCATATGGTCGAATCCACGCCGCCGAAACGCCGCCGCAGTCGCGGGCACAAACACCACCGCGTCCGCACCGGACAGCACACCGCCGTAGCGATCGGGGGCTGCCGCCTGGGCATGCAAGACGGTGTCGTAGAATAGCTCCGCCAGATACGGTGCCAGACGGCGCTCGCCCGCATCCTTGTACGCCTTGATGATGCGCGGCAGCGGATGTGCGTAGACGGCACACGCCAGACAGCGATCGAGCGCCTCGGCCATTGCCGAAGACGCGCCCTCGACCGAGCACTCGGTGCACAGCAAATCCCCAAACGGGGCACCACATCGGATGCAGCTATGGCACGGGTCGATGAGCGCGAGCGATGCCAGACAATCCTGGCAGATCAGCGCACCGGAGCGCTCGCAGCCGGCGCATCGCGTGGGCGACAACGCCTCGAGCGCCTCGTATGTCACGTGCTCGGCAAGCGGTAGCAATTCGTCCGCAAACGGTAGGACACCTGCGCCCTGCAAGCGAGTCAATACGTTCAGATGTCTCTTCATGACACAACCCTCCCTACGCGAAGGCGAAGGGAGGGTTGTCGGTGTAGAGCCATGATACCCAGAGGTGCTGGGGTCAGACAGGTTGCATCCGTTTACGGGCGCTATTCGCCGGTAGGCGGTTGCGGTGCGGACGAGGTGCGGGTCGAGCCTTCGCCGCCGTCCTGGCGCGGCTTGCGGGAGCGACGGCGACGGCGACGCTTTTGACCCTGGTCGGTCGAGCCCTCGCCACCGCGATTCTCACGCGGTTCGCACTCGTCGCGAGCGCCGCCGTGCGAAGCCTTGGCGGCAGCTCCTCCGCCATCGCCGGGGCGACGGCGCGTGACCTTGACTTCGCCATCCGAAACCTGATCGGCCACAGAAGGAATCGAGGGTTTCTGCTGCGCGCCCGAGGAATGGCGACGACGCGGACGTGACGCGCGCTCCTCCTCGCCACGCGGCTTGCCAGCCTTGTCGGCAGGCGCGTCGGAGGCCGAGGCGCCCTTGGGAGCGGCACCGGCCTCGCGAGCAGCTGCGGCGCGGAAGGCATCCTCGCGCTCCTCGCTCGACAAATGGCGGCGGCGACGGCGCGTGGGATTCATGCCACCGCCGCGGTTTTGCTGCTGAGGCTGCTGAGCCTCGCGCTCGCGGGAAGCGTTCTTACCCGCGGCCTCGCCATTGTCGACGGACGCCGTGCGCTTGCGGCGGCGACGGCCATC
>URTZ01000108.1 GCA_900550825.1 uncultured Collinsella sp.
ATTGATGAGGCCAAGACGCGCCTGAATACGTACGACCGTCGCACCATTCTATTTATCGATGAGATTCACCGCTTCTCTAAGTCGCAGCAGGATGCCCTGCTGCATGCAGTTGAGAACCGTACCGTCATTATGATTGGCGCTACGACAGAGAACCCGTACTTTGAGGTCAACTCGGCACTGTTGTCGCGCGGGCGCGTGGTGGAGCTTGAACATCTGAAGGATGAGGATATCGCCACGCTTATTGAGCGTGCGCTCGAGGCACCACAGGGCTTGAACGGAAAGTTCTCGGCCGATGAGGATACGGTCAAGACCATTTGCACGCTGGCAGCGGGTGACGCTCGCTCGGCGCTCACGACGCTCGAGCTTGCGAGCGAGATTGCCGTCACGCGTCCCGATACCGAGGGAACGCCAGCGCCTGCGGCGGGGGAGCGCTATCCCATCACCGTGGATGACGTGAAGATTGCCAACCCGCGTCGCGGCTTTACGTATGACAAAAACGGCGACATGCACTACGACATCATCAGTGCGTTCATCAAGTCCATGCGCGGTAGTGACCCCGATGCCACGATCTATTGGCTCGCGCGCATGATCGATGCTGGGGAGGATCCTAAGTTTATCGCTCGCCGCATTATGATTCACGCTTCTGAGGATGTTGGCAACGCCGACCCGCAGGCGCTTTTGGTGGCGCATGCCGCGTTTAAGTCTGCCGAGGTCATTGGCTATCCCGAGTGCCGCATTAACCTGGCTCAGGCTGCACTCTATGTGTGCTTGGCGCCAAAATCCAACGCGTGTGAGGCTTCGATCGATGCGGCGCTGGCAGATATCCATTCAAGTGGGCTGCGCGAGGTGCCGAGCTATCTGCGCGACCGTCATCGCCCAGGCAGCGACGAATACGGTGTGTATAAGTATCCACATGATTATCCCGAAGGCTGGGTCGATCAGCGCTATTTGCCCGAAGGCTTGGAACGCGGTGCATTTTGGCAGCCTGCCGGGCGCGGCTGGGAAGAGTGGCGCGTAGAGCAAGGCGAACGAGACCGCAGCGGGAATGCACCGAGGTAGCTGCTGATAATTTTGTCCCACGTTGCTGCTCTTGGCATGTTCGGTCCCCTTTGGGGTACCATGAAAAGCGTCTGTATTTCGATTCTTCCGGGAGGCTTGTATGAGTCCCATTCAAATCGCCCTGCTGCTGCTCGCCGTTGCCGGCGTGTGGGCCATCGCTGAGCTCGCGCTTACCCTGCGCAAGACCCGCAATGTTGTCGACTCGCTCGATAAGACCGTGAACGACCTCAACAACACCATCGCCGAGGCTCAGCCTGTGGTGGCAAAGCTCGATGGCGCTGTCGATGAGCTTACGCCGGCGCTTGCCCAGATGGAGCCGCTGCTTAAGTCGAGCAAGACGGCAGTTGATGCCCTTACCTCCAATCTCGTAGAGGTCGAAGCCGTGGTTCGCGACATTTCCGAGGTTACGGGCAGCATGGCCGAGGCCAGCAATGCTGTGTCGAGCGTGACCGACTCTGCCGCCGGTGCTGTGCAGAAGCTCTTCAATAAGGTGAAGGCTCCTGCAGCCGACGCCGATCGCAAGCTCGCCGCTGCCGCTGCGGAGGCCGAGCAGCCTACCGAGCGCATCCTAATTGGCGAGGACGAGGCCGCCGCGGGCGACGATGATGGTCAGAAGTCTGTATCCAAGCCGGCTCAGTATTACACCTATACGCCCGCCGAGACCTCTGAGGAGTCCTGCGATGAGTAGCGAAGCAACCTGCCCTATCACGCTGACCGTTGCCGGTGACCCGCGTCTCGCTCGCCTTGTGCGCATGACGGCAGCCAACGTTGGTGCCCTGTGCTCTATGTCTGTCGATCGCATCGAGGACATCCGCATGGCTGCTGAGGAGGCTTTCATCTTTGGTTGCACCGCGGTCGACTGCGATGACATCACCATCAAATTCGATGTCGATGAGACCCACGTTGGCATGACTATTACCTTTGGCGACCAGGCTACGGTCGATGAAGACGACCAGGCTGCGGTGTATGCCGAGCTCATCCTCGCGAGCGTGTGCGACTCCTACGAAAAGACTACGGCGCCCCTGACGCTTTCCCTCGACCTCAAGGCGGATATCTAATATGACCGAACGTTCCCGGAGCGGCAAGACCGCTTGGGACAAGGAGAAAACCCGCGAGCTGTTTCGTCGCTACAAAGAAACCGGTGATCCGGACGCGCGCGAGCAGCTCGTCATGTCCCATATGAACCTGGTAAGGTTTCTTGCCAACAAATTTAAGAATCGCGGCGAGCCGCTCGACGACCTCATGCAGGTCGGCTATCTGGGCTTGCTCAAGGCTATCGACCGCTTTGACCCTGAGCGCGGACTCGAGTTCACGACGTTTGCAACACCCACTATCCTGGGCGAGATCAAACGCCATTTTCGCGACAAGGGCTGGAGCGTGCGCGTACCTCGTCGTCTGCAGGAGCTCTCGGCCAAGGTCAACCAAGCTACTGACAAACTTACCAACGAGCTGCAGCGTTCGCCCAAGGTTGAGGAGATCGCTGAGTATCTAGATGTGACTGTCGATGAGGTCCTCGAGGCTATGGAATCGTCTTCGGCCTATACCTCGGTGCCCATCGAGGCTCCTGGTGCGTCCGATTCCGACGATGCCCCCTCGATTCTCGACCGTTACGCCGACGACGACAACGAGCTCGACTTTACCGATGACCGCCTAGTGATCGAGGAAGCCATCCGTGATTTCTCGCCGCGCGAGCGCGAGGTGATCGAGCTGCGCTTTGTGAAGGGCATGACCCAGATCGAGATCGCCAAGAAGCTTGGTATTTCTCAGGTGCAGGTTTCGCGTCTGCTGCGCCGCACGCTTAAGAAGATTCAGGACAAGATCGACCCCGACGGAGTGATGATTCGTTCATGAGTGAGCACCCCCAACAAACCGATCGCGTGCTGCGCGACACTCGCATTCTGACGCTGCGCATTTGGGCTGTTGTCGGCTGCATTGTCATCGCCGCTGTCATCTTTAACCTTATGGGCATCCTGGCGCCGGTTATTGAGTTTCTTGCCGTCGGCTCCATCATTGCCTTTGTGATGTCCCCGATCACCAACTGGCTCGAGCACCATGGCGTGAATCGCGGCATCGGTTCGCTTATCGCGCTTATTGTTGTTGTTGCCGTGCTCGTCGGTGTCGTTTGTATCTTGTCGCCGATTCTCTTTGGTCAGATCATGGAAGTCCTGAGCCGCCTGCCCGAGCAGCTTCGTGTTGCGGGTGGCGACCTCAACGAGATGATCTCGCATGCCAAGACGCTCAATAACACGCCGCTCAAGGAGTATTTGGACGATAATCTTTCGTCGCTGGTTGCCGTGGCATCGAGGTATGTGTCTCAGATTGCCGCCGAGCTTGGTCGTGGTGTGTTCCCACTCATCACCAATACGGCCTCGCAGCTGTTCGTTATCTTCCTTGGCCTGGTGCTTGCCTACTGGATGGCCTGCGACTACCCTCGCATGCACCACGAGATTTGCACCATCATCGGTCAGGAGAAGGAGACCTCGTACCGCTTTATGGTCGCCATCCTTTCTCGCTCTGTCGGCGGCTACATGCGCGGTATGGTCGTGACGTCCATCTGCGGTGGTTTCCTCGCCTTTATCGGTTTTATGATCATCGGCCATCCGTATGCGGCGCTCATGGCTATCTTTACCGGCATCATGCATTTGGTTCCGGTCGTCGGTCCCTGGGTGAGCGCAGCAATCGCCACGGTGCTCGGTTTCATGTTCAGCCCCATGTTGGCGTTATGGACGCTCATCGTGACGATGGTCGCGCAAAACGTCACCGATAACGTCATTTCGCCCAAGGTCATGCAGAGCTCGGTGCAGGTGCATCCCATCATGAGCCTCACGGCGCTCGTTATTGGCTCGGCACTCATGGGCCCCATCGGCATGATTATTGCCATCCCGCTTTGTGCGGCCCTCAAGGGTATCTTCGTGTACTACTTCGAGAATGAGACCGGCCGACAGCTTGTGGCCTATGACGGCGCCGTGTTTAAGGGCACGCCGTACCGCGATGCCGATGGCAACCCGGTCGCCGCCTACGACGCGCTTGGAGACGATACGTTCATCTATGAGTCCGAGCTCATTGGCAACGAGACCGCGCCGGAGGCTAAGGCTATGCCCAAACCAGAACTCGATAATCCCTGGATTAAGCTGTCGGATCTTCAGCCCGACGCGACAGGCTTTTTCAAGAACCCCTTCGCCAAGGATGACGATTCCAATACGGACGACGACACCAAAACCGGCATCGACGGCTCCATGGACGATTCGGATTCCAAATAGGCCCTGTTAGTTGAGCTACTTCTTTGCCGGTGTCGTATACGAAACCGCTATACCCGCGGCAATTGCCATGAGGCAGCTTGCGACGAGTCCGTACTCATACTTCAAAACGTTTGTTGCGGTCAGGGCGATAATCAACACAGTCGCAATTTGCAGAATTATCATTATTACGAAGAGATTGATTCCTTGTTTGGCCGAAGTCGCTGAGTGAGTTTGGCTTTGTTGATTCAGGTTGTAGCTGACAACAAAAGCGATCAGCTCGCTTGATACGGGGCCGACTACATAGAAAAAGAGTGCGTCAATGAAGCTTATAGTGTTGTAAGTGTTGTAAGTTGTTTCGCCGGAAAAAACAGCGTATAAAGCATATCCAAATCTTGGCTGATTCATGTATGAGTAGGAGAAGACCAAGAGCGTTACCAGTGCTACTGCCATAAGTACATTCAAGACGATTCTTCTACCGCTCATCGGCCACTCCTTTCGAGTGCTGATAAAAATATATTAATACAATAGCAGTTTTATCCAATAGGATTGGAGGAGTCATGACAGCTAATTCCGTTATCCGTAAGTTAATGATACTCTCAGCATCGATCATCTTTTTATCACTAACTTTTGCTGCGACTCCGTCTTTTGGATTGACCGTCAATCATGATGCACCTGCCGTTGGGACTTATTCAGAGGTGTCTTTGTTTGATATGACCTCTATAGCAAGGCGCGCTATGCAAGAAGATGTCCTTGATACGTATTATTCATTTTACTGTTTTAATAACACTGCCCATAATAATCCCTTAATGTATCCAACATACAAACGACTCACCTTCAAGAATAGCTACAGCCGTATTTATCCGGATACATGTCGAACGAGTTTTACATATCCTTGCCCCACATGCAGGGTTGACGGAACGATGAAAGTATTTCAGTGAAATTATCAAACACGTTGATCGATTGTAGGTGGATTTAATGGGTAGCACAAAGATTAAAGTAATTCTAGGTCCTATTTTCCTTTTTGTTTGCTTGTGCTTTCCGGCTGCAGGCTTTGCAGACGGGATCGTCTGCAATATGAGAAACGATGTTCAACCGGTTGCTTCACTATCTAATGATCTTCTATTTGCTTCCGGCTCCACTGCTCGTCGTGCAAACAGTGAAAGGGTCTTGAATGTATATTGGACTTTTTCGGGATTATTGAATGGTCAATCAGTGGATAATCGAATTGTATACAGGGATTACAAGTCGCTATCTTTTCGAAATTCCTATAGTACCCTACCGCCAACTTGGGTTAATACTCGCGCTACTGGTTCTAGCGGTGAATATTTTTCTCAGGTTCAAGCTATTGGGGTTGGATCCGTGGAAACGTGGCGTTGCAACTATCAAGTTAGATAATTTGATATAAACGTCACATCTAAATAACGTGCACTTTCGCTGGAGGGTCGCTGTTTGGCGGCCCTCTTTTTTGCACAGGCGCGGTGGGATGGTAATATCGTTACGTTTGAACTGTTTCGATGTGAAACCGAGGAGATTCCCTCTATGAGTGCTGACTACCCGTCAATGACTACGGCCGAGATTCGCTCCAAGTTCCTCAACTTCTTTGAGGAGCGCGGTCTTAAGCTCTATCCTTCTTCGTCCCTCGTCCCCGACGATCCTTCGCTGCTGCTTGCCAACGCCGGCATGAACCAGTTTAAGGAGTACTACCAGGGCAAGAAGACCATGAAGGAGATCGGCGCTATCTCCTGCCAGAAGTGCGTCCGCACCAACGACATCGATTGCATCGGCGAGGACGGCCGTCACCTGTCCTTCTTCGAGATGCTCGGCGACTTCTCCTTTGGCGGCGTCTCCAAGCAGCAGGCCTGCGCTTGGGCCTTTGAGCTCATCACCAAGGAGTTCAAGCTGCCGCTCGACCGCCTGTACTTTACCGTCTTTACCGAGGACGATGAGACCCACGACGTGTGGCGCTCCCTGGGCGTTGCCGAGGACCACATCTCCCGCCTGGGCGAGGACGACAACTTCTGGGCCGCTGGCCCCACTGGCCCCTGCGGTCCCTGCTCCGAGATCTACTTTGACATGGGCGAGGAGGTCGGCTGCGGTAGTCCCGACTGCAAGCCCGGCTGCGACTGCGACCGCTTCCTGGAGTTCTGGAACCTCGTCTTTACCCAGTATGATCGCCAGGAGGACGGCTCCATGCCGGAGCTGCCGCACCGCAACCTCGATACGGGCATGGGTTTGGAGCGCATGGCCGCCATCATGCAGCACAAGACCGCCAACTACGACGGCGATCTGATGCAGCACCTCATCAAGCTCGGTGAGGAGATTAGCGGCAAGACCTATGACGCCGACGATTACTCCGGCGCC
>URTZ01000109.1 GCA_900550825.1 uncultured Collinsella sp.
CCAGCGTTTCGAGCGCGTACTTCACGTGTGCCATGTCGTTGACCGAAGCGTCCTCGGCAAGCTCTGGATCGTAGATCGATGCCATGCGTGCGTTTGCTCCGAACCCGATGGATGCGCTGGAGAACGGCTGGCTGGAGCCCTCTCGGTACAGATCGATCGTTCCGGCGGTCAGCAAGGTGTTGCCGTCGTTTCGCACCGTGACCATGAAGGATTCGCCTGCTGCTCCGGGCACCACCGCGCCCGAGGTAGCAACGGCGCCCGTCGGAGTGGCACACGCTACCAAGGGCACTTCGATGTCGTGCAGCTCTGCCTCGCTCTTCTCCGCGCTCACAATGTGCGTGGCGAGCGCGGAGAGCATGCCTCCCGACGTCAAAAATGTCGTTATCTGATCGACGGGATGGTCCAGCTCGCACATCACGAACGGCTCCGTAAACAGATCGCCTGCCAAGGTGCTGGCGAAGATGCGGAAGTGCTTGCCCATCACTGCAACCGGGTTGCCTTCTTCGTCGTAGGTTTGTCCCACCTTGCCATCGGTGTTCTCTACATAGAGCACGCACCTGCCGTTGTTGCTTACGCTAAACGATGCCGGGCCACAGCCTGCGGCACCCACGGGCTGCGTTGCAAATGCCGATGCGCCTCGCGTCCACGTAACATGCTGCAGCTGCTCGTTGACAGTTGCCAAAAAGCCCGTGTGCTGCGGCCACGGCACCGCGTGGGGTACTGTGGCATCTGGCGACATAACGCCCCAGCCCGCGATGGACTGGCCGATCACGGCGTACGATGCGCAGCCGCAACCGTCTGCGGTCTCGTATGCAACGGGCACCACCATTTTGCCGTTGATATTCTCGGGCTCACCCAGCTCGATACTCGACGGTGCTTGTGGAAAGCGGAGAACTTGGCGGAACGTCAGGCTGTCGCTCGAAACGTCCGACCATAGGGTAAAGCACTCCAGCGCAACCTCAGCCTCGCTGCCGAGCGCCTTTTCTGCGGTGGTCCCGCGGCGGTGGAGGTAAGCGCCCGACAGACGTCCGTCGACCAGCGCCTTGCCCACCGTGATGCGTGGGCACTGCAGACAATGGTGGCCATCCTCCTGAAGGCGGCCGCGCGAGATGCTGCGCCACGACGTGTGCGATACCACGCGAACTCCGTCGTTGCTGATGCGCAGGCGCACAACGGACAGCATGCCGGATGTGCTCGCCGTATCGAAATGGGTGTTGTCGCCGGCGGGGCGCTCGCCCGAGACCAGCAGCACGTAGGCGTCTTGGTTTCCCCTCCCGTCTGTATATTCCACCACGTCGAAGTCGTAATCGAATATGCCGCTGCGCTCCACGTCGCCCTCGCCAAACCCAAGGGGGAAGTCCACGGGCGTGGGAGCGGACCACGTGCCGTTTGCCTTTGTGTGCACCACCAGGCGCGAGCGGCCATTGTCGCCGTAGCGCACCGAGGCGATACGGAACAGGCATTCTACGCCGGCGATCATTGCCAGCTTCATGTGAGCTTCGCTGAGCACGCCAGTAAACAGCACGTTGTCGCTCGAGGGCTTGATGCCGCCACGCTCGTCCTTCGATACACCAGCAGAATTGGCGTTGGGGTCCGCAACGGCGTCCTTCGCCTGCCCGATATAGGTGTACTCATACATCGGCGCGGCGTTTTCGTCGTTCTCTATCAGTGCATGGACGAAATGCTCGATCTGTCCCGTGTCGTCGCTTTCTGCATTCGCCTCGAGCTCAATGCGCGTGACCGACCGGTCCCAATCGCGCACGACGGGCGCGACGTTTACGACAGCGGCCTTAACCTCGGCGCGTGCGAGCAGCTCGGCGTTGGTGACGATGGTGGCCGATGCGATAAATTGCGGCACGCCGCCCGCCTCGATGTTGCCGGGCGTGCCGAAGCGGGCATCCAACGTGTAAGGCGTATCTCCACCCAATGCGAGCTCAGAGCGCTGGAGCACATACTGGTTGCCATTGTTCACCGACATATTCCACGAATCGAGGAGTGTGGGCCACGACCCCGACCAAGCCTTGGTGGTCCACTTGAACATTACGAACTGGAGTATCACATCGACATCGACGTCTGCACCTACGCGCAGTCGCGGAAGCTGGTGTCCATCTGCCTTCTCGTACCCAATGAACAGCGTGAGGGATGCGGCGCCGCGCACGGCAGACGAAGCGACGCCTGCAACGCCGGCGCCAAAGGTGACGGCAAGCCCGATCTGGATGGTGAACGAGCCCGAGGTGTTTGAATAGTCGAGCGAAATGTTTTTAAAAAACGCCGCGCCGCTGCCGTGCGTGTGGGCGCCCACGGCGAGCGCCAGTTTTGCCAGCACCCAGGGGTTGACGTTTAGGAAAAACGGCACCGGTCCTAGGGTAAACTGCTCGGTCCAATTGAGGTCGGTTCTTACCTGGAAGAGGGCCTTAATATTGCCGTATGCGGGGTCGTTGTTGTTACCCCAGGTTTTGCCCATCCAATCGTAGGCGAGCGAGCCGTACAGCTGTGTGGCGATATCCATCGTGAACAGCAGCGTGCAATGGTGGCGAAGGAGCTTAGTGTTTCTTGGATCGGTTCCCGAACCGGCACTCATACTCTTGTACTGATTCCACTTCCCCTCCATCTCGTCGAGGTAGCGGTTTGCTTGCTTGGCGCCCGACTCGCGCGGTGACTTCTTCCAGTATTCCGGATCAGGGTTGCCCGAATCGTTCATATAGCTGGCTGGTTTGTATCCTCCGCCAAACAGCACGTACCCGGCAAACGAGAAATCGAACAAAATGGGGAACGAGGGCATCCAGCAGGTAAACTTATTGCCGCCGATGCCGGGAAACGCCGCTGGGAAATCAAACGGAGTGATCTCTTGGTCCATAGTGGTGGGAATGATGGTGGTCGAGCCCGATTCCGCCTTTGCGGCCGGAGCGGTGACAACGGCCATAGGGGATGAGAGCGTGTAGGTTTTGCCCTGATAGTCGAGGACAAAGCGCAGCTTGCACCCTTCTTCCAGAAGGCCCGATGCCGCGTCGAGAAACTTGTCTTCGAGTGTGAACGTCGCCAGATTATCCGCGCCCGATGCGCTGGCCTTGACTTGGCCAATCTGCGTGAAGGTTTCGGGTGAGCTGCCCGCGGCAGGCGTCACTTTGTTGATGCGCAGCGTTGCCTGTCCACCCTGTGGCAGATGTGCCTGCACGGTAAAGGCGTGCGTATCGGGCTGCTCGTTTGCCGTGTCGTCCTTCGGCAATGTCATGAACGTGGCTTCAGCGTACTGGATGTCCCATTCGTCGAATGTGAGCTGGCGGAAGTACGGCTCGCCGTCGGAAAGCGGACGCGTGGGCGCGGTTATGGCGGTGCCGCCCTGGATACGCGCAAGGGGAATCTCGACATCACGGTAGCCCGCCATGCTAATGGAGATGCCGCCGTTAAAGTCGTACGCGTCGAGAAGCGTTGCCTCGTCCACGTAGTCTTCCGAAAGAGGCGCGACCTCAAAGATGGCCGTGCCCTCGTCGTCGGTAGTGGCGGAGAGCTGCTTGCCCGCGGCATAACGCGACGCGAGCGTGACCTGGGCTCCCTTGATGGGTATATTCTTGTTGGCGACGTCGACCACGACCACACCAAACATGGTGCGCGAGAGAACGAGCACCCTGAAGGGGTCTTTTTCGTCGGCATAGGCTTCGGTGGGCGCGAACGGCAATATGAAGGCGTTTGCGCTTCCCGGCACGCGCGGCAACATAATGCTCGCCAGCGAGGACGCTCCGGCAACAAGTAACGAACGGCGATCAAGCATCTTTGGCTCCCATCCCGCAAACATCGGAGGAAATAATCCAATTTTGCGAGAAGGCGCCCCGTAGCGGTAGTGCCGTTCAAGGGTCAAAATGTCCAAATTGATCGAGCGAAGCGCCGGGTTCCGGAATGCGTTCGATTCGCTTGGCAGTCCGGTCGCTAACGTAACATATGCGCGACCAGCTCGGTGCGTGTGCCGATGCCAAGCTTTGCGTATACGCCGGATAGGCGGTTTTTGACGGTGCCCGGCGATACTCCCATGTGGCGTGCGATTTCGGCGTTGGTCCAACCGCGGCAGGCGAGCATGGCCATGGTGAACTCCGTGGTCGTTAAATCGTCGGCCACGTCCTCACCCGAATCGGGGTTGTGGATGCGCCGCCAGCCGTAGCTGAATCGATACGTAATCTCGATGATGCGAGCGAAATCGTCGGGATATTGCGATTTTAAGCATGCCTCGATAAGCCCCTGCAAAAGGCCGTGGTGCTCGCCAATGAGCTCGATAAGGCCGTCGGGGCGCGCAATGTCCCAAGCGGCTCCGAAATGTGCCTTTGCGGCGTCGATGTCCTTGAGGCTCATGCATGCCATGGAAGCCGCCAGGTGCAGGAACAGTTCCGAGATGGGATAGCTTCCCTGTTTCATGATCAGGGCATTTTCCACCATGCCCAGGCTGCGGCCGTATTCGCCGCGCAGATACAAGGCGTGCGCCATCACGTAGCTGGCGAACAGGCGCAGGCCTTCGGGCAGATGCGCCGCAAGCGGATAAAACTCTTCGGCGGAATACGGGGAAGGCAAGTGCAGCAGGACGCTCGCGGCAGAGGCGAACAGGATATGCATGGCGTGGACGGCAGGCGATTCATCGTCAGGCTGCGTATCGAGGATGCCCGCAAGGCAACGGCGGGCATCGGCGATACGGTTGAGCGACAGACTGGCATATCCGCAGATAAAGCATGCGGAATAGCGCAGTGCGGGGTCGGTGGCGTCAAGATAGGGGCGTGCTGTCTCGGCGGCGAGCGTGGCCTGTCCGCGAAAGTACAGCGCTTCTGCCGTGGCGATGGTGCGTGAATCGGGGTCGGAAATGCCTGCAACCGCAGCGTCGATCTGCCCTGGCACAAAAGCGGTGCACATCAACGGCATGGGAACGCATGGGTAGCCATCGCAGTCCATCTTCCATCTCCCAACAGCTGGCAACAATAGCAGCAATTGTACTCCTGTTGCTCGGGACTGGAATTTGTGGGTATCGCCTACGATTATGCCGAACGTATAAAGGAAGAGCCCATTGGCGATGCTCCCAAGGTGGCTACTGAAGCCTAGCTGTCCTCGACATTAGGAAAAATTGCCGCCCCTACAAAAAGCTCTGTCGCAGCGATGGGAAACGCATCTTCTGGGCATTCCGGCGTCTCCAGCCCAGCGCTGGACTGCTGCTGTCGCCTGCGCGTTGGCGAGCGAGGCATGGGGACCGTCCGGCGACCAGCGGTGACGGGCGAGCCCTGCCGCGTGTGTGGGCCTCCATCGGCGTAGACCCATGACCCCCATGGCATCGGAGAAGTCCACCATGGCGTCCAGGACCTTACCGTCCGGCATGTCCAGCCTAGCGGCTCTCTTGATTCCGAGGTCGAAGGGGGCGTTGTGCAAGGCATATGGGGCCGAGTGGAAGTGGATCAAAAGAGCGTTACTTGACGTTTCATGCATAATGCCAACCGTCCCGCGACATCACGTTCGCAGCGCGCAGGGGCCGGAGAACCTTCGCGATGAGAGTTGACGTCTAATACCTTGCATCGTATAGTGTGTATAGCACAGTATATGACGAGAGGAGGTGTGCGGATGGAGGCACAGATGAAGCGCGGCTTCCTGGAGGCCTGCGTGCTCGCGGCCGTCTCCGGCGAGGAGTCCTACGGCTACCAGATCGTGAAGGACGTACCGGCGAGCATGGGGCTCACGGAGTCGACGCTCTACCCGCTGCTCAAGCGCCTGGAGAAGGCCGGGTGCATCACGGCGCGCTCCGCCGAGCACAACGGGCGGCTGCGCCGGTACTACCGCATCACGGACGACGGGCGAGCGCGCATCGAGGAGTTCCTGGCCGAGTGGCCGTCCGTACGGGAGATTTACGCATACGTTGAGGGGGCGCACCATGACGCGTGATGAGTTTCTGGGCCGGTTGGGCGAGCTGCTCGCCTGCCTGCCGGCCGAGCAGGTGGAGGAGACCAAGGCGTTCTATGCGGAGGCCATCGCCGATCGCATGGAGGACGGTATGAGCGAGGAGGAGGCCGTGGCCGCCATGGGCACGCCCGGCGAGGTGGCGGAGGCCACGCTCGACGACCTGCCCGCCGTGCCGCGCGCGATCGCGAGGACGCGCCAGCGCAGCACCGCGCTGCTGTGGGTGCTGACCATCGTGGGCTCCCCGGTGTGGGTGCCGCTGCTCGCCGCCTTCGCCGCCGTGGTCGTCACGGTCTATATCTGCATCTGGGTGCTGGCGCTCTGCGTGTGGATCGTCGCGGCGGCACTCGGGGGCGTGGGCGTAGTTGAGCTCCTGTTTGCCGTAAGCGGCGTCACCATCGGCCACTTCCCGTACGCCCTCGCCTCGGCGGGCGTGGGGCTCGGCCTCGTCGGCGTGGCGCTCTTCGTTGGTGCTGGCGCTTGGGCCGCCTCAAAACAAATTGCGCGCCTCTCGGCGCTCTGGGCGAGGAAGGCCGCCTCGCCCTTCTGGAAGGGTAAGGGCGAGAAGGGCGGCGCTGCCGCGCATCTCGCGGCGTAGAAAGGAGTGAGTACCATGACCAGCGCGAAGAAGATCTACCTCGCCGTGGCGGGCGGGCTCGTTGCCGCGGGTGTTGTCCT
>URTZ01000110.1 GCA_900550825.1 uncultured Collinsella sp.
GGACTTGCAGCGACGGACCTCAGGACACTCTTACACCACGTCTGCGCGCGCGACCCGTTAGCCGTTGCTTTGATGTCAGATTTGCCCTTTGGGACCTCGAAAATGCTGTTACAAAAGAGGTAGCAGCACTCATATTTGGCATTTTTTGACCACTGCCCTTGAAACGAGTGAGCTGTGGGGTTCGAATCCCTCTGCGATGGGCCCAAAAAAGAAAGGCTCCCATTGCTGGGAGCCTATCAAATCAGTGGTGGGCGATGAGGGATTCGAACCCCCAGCCTTGTGCGTGTAAAGCACCTGCGCTAACCGTTGCGCCAATCGCCCGCAGGGATTGAGTATAGCGGAAACCCGATACGGTTCATCGCTAATCCATAACGAAACTTAGGCGGCGACTTTGGCACCCTTGTTCTCGTCGATAAAGAAACGCTTGTACCAGATGAGGAACGTCAGCGTGGTATAGATCTTGCGCTGGTTGAGCGCGCGGCCCTCAAAGTGATCGTCAAGCAGTTTCATGAGTGCATCCGTGTCAAAGAAATCGGCAGCCCACGGCGCGGTGAAGTACTCCTTGACGTAGTCGTAGTACTTCTGCTCGCGCAGCCAGAACTTGACCGGCACCGGGAAACCGACCTTCTTGCGCGTTGCCCACTCGTCGGGCAGCGTGCGGTTGGCGGCGTGGCGCAGGACGAGCTTGCAGCCTTCTTCGTTAACACGGTAGTTGGCGGGAATGTGCTCGGCAAATTCCATGACTTTTTTGTCCAGGAACGGAACGCGAAGCTCCAGTGAGTGTGCCATGCACATCTTGTCGGCCTTGAGCAGAATGTCGCCCGGCAGCCACATGTTCATGTCCAGATACTGCTTCTTGGAGAGCTCGCAGCAATTGGGAACCTGCTTGTAATACTCGGCGCACATTTCGGCGGCGTTCTTGCCGGTGTCGTAGGCAGGCTTAAGCACCTCGTCGACCTCGGACGGGTCGAACACCTTTGCCTGGCCCACATACCAGCGCTCGGGGACCTCGGCGCACTTGGTCAAGAAATTGTGACCCTTAAAGTAGGGAAGATGCTGAACGAGCGAGCCCAGGGCGCGGCGCACGCCGAGCGGGACGCGCTTCTTGAAGGAGTGCATCTGAGGGGTGTCCTCGTACCACTCGTAGCCGGCGAACAGCTCGTCTGCACCCTCGCCCGAAAGGACCACGGTGACTTCCTTGGCTGCCATCTGGGCCAGATAGTACAGCGGCACGCTCGAGAGGTTCGATTGCGGCTCGTCCATGTGATACTGGATGTCGGGCAGCGCGTCGAAGAACTCGTCGGCGGTGATCATCTTGCGCACGTTCTTGATGCCCAGCTTGTCAGAAAGCTCGGCGGCGTAGTTGGTCTCGTTGAAGTTCTTGTAATCGAAGCCGACAGAATACGTGGTGTCGGGCATGAGACAGGCGGCAATGTAGCTGGAGTCCACGCCGCCAGAAAGGAACGAGCCCACCTTAACATCGGCGATTCGGTGCGCAGCGACGCTTTCGTGCACGACCTTGTCGCACTCGTCCACGTACTCCTCGAAGGTCTTGGAGTTGTCGTCGGTGAAGTCACAGCTCCAGTAACGCTTGATGTCCATGGTGTTAGTCGTCAGGTCATACGTAAAGCAATGCGCCGGGGCAAGCTTGAACACGCCCTTAAAGAAGGTCTCCTCCGTGGCGGGGAATTGCAGCGTCAGGTAGGGGCGCAGCGCGTCGTGGTTGACAGCCTTCTCAAACTTGGGATGGTCCAGGAAGCTCTTGATCTCGGAGCCAAACAGCAGCGAGCCATCGGATGCCTGGTAGTAATAGAACGGCTTGATACCAAAGATGTCGCGAGCGCCAAAGAGTTTGTTCTTGTTTTGGTCGTGAATCACGAACGCGTACATGCCGCGAAGGCGGTTGACCAGGTCTTCGCCCCACTCCTCGTAACCGTGCACCAGGACCTCGGTGTCGGCGTTGCAGTGGAAGACGTAGCCAGCGGCCTCGAGCTCGGAGCGGAGCTCCTGGAAGTTGTAGATCTCTCCGTTGAAGACAATCGTGACCTTGCCGTCATCGCTCGACATGGGCTGGGCACCAGCCTCGGAAAGGTCGAGAATCGAAAGACGGCGGAAGCCAAGCGCGACGTTATCGACGATGTGCTGACCGCCCATATCCGGACCGCGATGGATAATGCGATTCATCATGGCCGTGAGAACCAGCTCACTCTGTTCATCTGTACCGGTAAAACCGACAAAACCGCACATGCAAGATCCTTTCTGCTGACGGCTTAGGTGCACTGCCGCAAGGATTTGCAGCAGTCGATATCAATCAATCCTTACTATCATGCCAATCTTTTGTTTCGTGATGGGGCATAAGCGCCGAGGGGACCGAAAAAACCACGGCCCGCACTTCGGGTGAAGTGGCGGGCCGTGACTGCGATGATTGCCGTGCGCGAGAACGCACAAGAGAGGTTAACGCTTGCCGCGCTCGGCAAGGTGGCGCTCCGCCTTGGTGACGACGTGGATCAGCGGAATCGTCTCAACCAGATAGTAGAGTGCGGCGCAAATGTAGGGTGTGATGTTTCCCGTGGTTGCCGTGAGGTTTTTGGAGAACAGCATGAGCTCTACGACACCGACGCTCGAAAGCGGCGACGTATCCTTATAGAACATAACGAACTCGCTGGTCATGGTGGGGATGACGCAGCGCACGGCCTGCGGAATCACAATGCGCGACATGACTTGGGGCCACGTCATGCCAAGCGAGTAGGCAGCTTCCAATTGACCAGGCGGGTCGCAATGCCGCCGAGCACGCCGTTGCCGGTGTCTTCGTTTGACTTTGCAGTTGTCGAGGCGACGGTGAGTGTGGAGCCTGTCTCATCGCCGGCACCCGAGGCGTCCTCGCTCGAAGAGCCGCTCGTCGGTGCCATGCCAAACTGCTCGCCCGTCGGAACCTCTTTGATGATTTCCATACCGGTAAAGGAGTTCGACACCATCCATTTTGTAGGGCAGGGCTCTTGTTATTTCGAATTAACCGCGCGCCGATCCTTGCAAGTTTTTAGGATGCTGAGACACTCGCAAGGTCAGGTAGCATATTAGGATGGTTGATAATACGAAGGACGTGGCCGGATTCATCTGAAACGGTCTTTGCTCTTTTAAGGTTAGGTTTAGCGAGAGAGGTCGTTATATGTCGGATACGACGCAGGAGAAGCTGGCTTTGATGCGCTATGTAGAGCTGCTCGAGGCCGAGGCCCTTGTTGTTTCCAAGCCGGATACTCTATACGACCAGCGCATCGAGTTTGCGACCGACGACTCGCGCCAGGTGCGTCCGGGCACATTGTTTGTTTGCAAGGGCCGTGCGTTCAAGCGCGAGTATCTGGTCTCCGCGATTGCCGATGGCGCCGTGGCGTACGTGTCCGAGGTCGATTATGACGTCGATATTCCCGCTGTGATCGTCAACGATATCCGTCGTACGCTCGCTGTGGTGGCGGATGCCTATTACTGCCACCCTTCGGGCAAGGTGAAGGTTTGCGCTTTTACCGGTACCAAGGGCAAGTCGACCTGCAGCTTCTATCTGCGCGGCATTCTTGCCAACGAGGCAAAGCTCACGGGCTGCCATCGGCCTGCCCTCAATACGGGTATCGAGTTCGATGACGGTATCGAGGCGGGCCCTTCCATGCTGACGACTCCCGAGTCCTTCATCTTGCAGTCGCGTATCGCACATGCCGCCGAGGCGGGCGCTTCGTGGCTGGTCATGGAGGCGTCGAGCCAGGGCCTCAAATACGAGCGTACGGGCAAGATTGCCTTTGAAGTGGGCGCCTTTACCAATATCGGTGAGGACCACATCTCGCCGATCGAGCACCCCACGCTCGAGGATTACTTTGCCAGCAAGCTCAAGATTTTTTCGCAGAGCCGTTTTGCCGTGGTCAACCTCGATATGGACCACGTTGACCGCGTGCTCGAGGCGGCGTCCCGCTGCGAGCGTACGGTGACGTTCTCCCTGACCGACGAGCGTGCCGACGTGCTTGCGCTGGCGATTCATAATGGCGACTGCGGCATGGTGGCAACAGTGCGTACGCCCCGCTTTACGCGTGACATTGTGATTCCCACGCCGGTTAAGTTCAATGTGTCCAACGCGCTTGCCGCTATTGCCTGCGCCGAGGCCCTGGGCATTTCCGAAGAGGGCATCGTCCATGGCTTTGAGGGCGTCTTCGTTCCCGGCCGCATGGAGCTCTATCCGTCCGCATCGGGCAAGATTTTGGGCGTCGTTGACTTTGCGCACAACGGCATGAGCCTCGAGACGCTTTTGCGCGACCTGCACGAGAACTATCCCGAGCGTGAGCTGGCGGTTGTCTTTGGTGCAACGGGCGGCAAGGGCGTCGATCGCCGCACCACGATGGGTATTGCCGCCGGCAAGTACGCCGATCGCATCGTGATTACCGAGGATGACCCCGGCCCCGAGGACGTCGGGGACATTTGTGCCGAGATTGCGCGCAATGTCCAGGCGCAGGGAAACGATAACTGGCAGATTGTGACCGACCGTACCTCCGCTATCGAGGCGGCCGTGCGCGAGACCGAGCGCCCCGCTGTGGTCATCGTGACCGGCAAGGGCGAGGAGGAGTGCATGCTGCGCAAGAACGGACCCGAGCCCTGCGAGCGCGATGGCTTGGTTCTCAAGCGCATCCTTGCGGCGTACGACGCCTAAACGCTGCCGCCTTTAGGATGGCGTTTGCGGACCCCGGCGTCTGATGATGCAATGCCTTCTAGGTGTGCTTACCCTAGGGAAAACACGCTATCAAGATTAAACCTCTTCTACGTAAACGGAGTGACCATGTCCCATAACACCCTGCCTACCGTTACCGAGCTGTCGGGCGAGCTGCGCGAGCGCCTCGCCAAGGTCAAGTATGTCTTTACCGATCTGGACGCCACAATGCTCGCGCCCGGTTCGTGTGTGTTGCGCGACAACGACGGCAATCCCTCGACCAAGCTCGTCGAGGCCGTCGTGGCGCTTGCCCGCGCCGGCATCCAGGTGATTCCCACCTCGGGTCGCAACCGCACCATGATCCACGAGGACGCCCGCGTGCTCGGCCTCAACTCCTACATTGGCGAGATGGGTGGCCTGGTCATGTACGACCTCAAGGCCAACGATTGGGAGTATCTGACTGGCGATATGCCCTACGATCCCGCATCGGGCCTTACGCCGCACCAGGTGATCGAGCAGACCGGCGTGTGCGAGAAGATTCTCGCTCGCTGGCCGCATAAGATCGAGTACCACAACGATATGTCGACCGGATACAAGTATCGCGAGGTCACCGTCGGCATGCGTGGCGATGTTCCCGATGACGAGGTCCAGGCTATCCTGGACGAGGCGGGCTGCGGTCTGGTCTGGGCATGCAACGGCCATCTGACGCACCTGTCCAAGCCCACGACGCTCGAGCTCGATCGCGTCGAGGACGGGCGTGCCTTTAATATCAATCCGGCTGGTCTTAATAAGGGCGTCGCGATTGCGCGCTTCTGCGAGCATTTGGGTATCGAGCGCGAGGAGACGCTGGCGCTCGGCGATTCCGAGTCCGACTTCTATATGGCCGATCACGTTGGCATGTTCTGCTTGGTCGAAAACGGTCTGACGAGCGCTGGTGCGCCTGAGTTCCTGGATGCGTGCGACAACGCCTTTGTTACGCGCGGCAAGATCGTCGATGGCTGGGTCGCGACGGCCGAGCTGCTCGTTGCGGCCCGTTCGTAAGCCGATGCGATTACATGGGGCCATATCCTTTTGAGAGAATCTGGTGAGGTAATGTCCGATATCGAGAATCTGGCTGGGGACACGCGTCCGATTGGCGTGTTCGATTCGGGACTAGGCGGCCTGACGGTTGCGCGCGCGATCGCGACGGCGCTTCCGCACGAGTCCGTCTACTATTTTGGTGACACCAAACGTTGCCCCTACGGCACCCGCACCGAGGACGAGGTGCGCTCGTTTGCGCTGCAGGCGGGTCGCTGGCTTTCGAGGCACGACGTCAAGATCATGGTCATCGCCTGCAATACGGCGACGGCCGCGGCGCTTCGTCTGGCGCAACAGGTGCTCGATGTTCCCGTGATCGGCGTGATCGCGCCGGGCGCGCGTGCGGCCATCAACAGCACCCGCACGCGCCGCGTGGGCGTGCTCGCCACCAACCTCACCATCCGCTCGGGTGCCTACACGCGCGCCATCCAGGATCTGGATGCCGGCGTGGACGTGTACGGCTGCCCTGCCTCGAGCTTTGTCGAGGTTGTCGAGCACGAGCTCGCCTCGGGCGCACATCTGCAGGAACAGTGGCTTGAGAACGAGGACATCTTCGATACGCCTGCCGTGCGTGCGCTGGTGGGTGCCACGGTTGAGCCGCTGCGCGACCACGGTATCGATACCGTGGTGCTCGGCTGTACGCATTTCCCGCTGTTGGTGGGACCTATCCGGCATGCGCTGGGGCCTGGGGTGCGCGTCGTGAGTTCCGCCGAGGAGACC
>URTZ01000111.1 GCA_900550825.1 uncultured Collinsella sp.
TGTTAAAACGCCGGAACAGATCCCCTAATGCTCGATCCAGCAGCGAAGCGTCTCGCCAGCTTGCAAGTGGCGCAGGTTTTCCGCGGCGATGTCGACCACGTTATTGAGCGTAGCCTCCAGGTGGAACCATCCGGAGACGTGCGGTGTGATGAGCATGTTGGGCGCATCCCACAGGGGGCTTGTCTCAGGCAGCGGCTCGGGGTCGGTGACGTCGACCGCGGCGCCGGCAAGATGTCCCGACTCCAGGGCGGCAACCAAGTCGTCAGCAACCACGAGGTCGCCGCGGCCGCCGTTGGCAAAGAAAGCGCCTGGTTTCATCGCGGCGAAGAATTCGGCGTTCGCCAGACCGCGGGTCTCGGGTGTGCTGGGCATAAAGGTTGCGACGACGTCGGCCTCGGCCAGGCGCTCGGGCAGGGCGTCCATGCCGTCCATGTCCTCAAACACAATGGGGTAGACGAGCGGATGGCGCTTGATGCCGCGGACGTGCGCACCCATACTGCGGCAGAGCGTGGCGAAGTGGCCGCCGATATCGCCCGCGCCCAGCACCAGCACGTTGGCGTTTTTGAGCGAGGTGACCGGGCCCAAGTCCTCCCAGCGATGCTCGCGCTGCAAGTCGTGGTAGCCGGGCAGGCGCTTCATCATGGAAAGGACCATGGCAAACATATGCTCGCTCACGGCCTGGCCGTAGGCGCCTACCGAGCAGGAAAGCTTAGCGTCGGCTGGCACGGTGCCGGCGGCTAAGTAATCGTCATAGCCGGCAGTCTGCAATTGCAACAGCTGGAGATGTTCGCATGCCGTGAGCATGTCAGGGTCGATGTTGCCCAAGATCACGTCGGCGTTGGCGACCTGCTCGCGCGTGGCGGCGTCGGCACTCGTGTAGAAAAAGTTCTCGCCCGGAGCACTCGACTCAAGAATTGCGCGATGGCGGTCGTTGACGGGCAGCAAAACCAGGATGTTCACAAGCAGTCCTCTCCGCTCGACCTGCCAAAAAGGGACAGGTTTATTTTGGCAGGTTTTATCAGGCAAAATGCTAAAAAAACGCCGGGCTTCTTGATGGTTAACATATCCATCGCGAAGCCCGGCGCATCCACGGCTACCAGCTCAGCAGCTCGTAGCCGTCCTCGGTCACCACGAGCTGTACCTCGCATTGGGCCGAATCGCTACCGTCCTTAGTGCGCACGCACCAACCGTCGCCCTTGCTGATCTTGATGTCGGGCGCCCCGGCGTTGACCATGGGCTCGATGGTAAAGACCATGCCCGGAGCCATGATGGTGTCCACATCGGGTGCCTCGGTGGTAAAGCCCACAAACGGGTCCTCGTGGAACTCCTTGCCAATGCCGTGTCCGCCGTACTCGCGCACCACGCTAAAGCCGGCGTCCTCGACGGTCCTTTGCACGGCCTCGGCCATAACGGACAGCGGCAGCCATGGCTTGACGGCTGCCAGACCCGCCTCCACGCTGGCACGGGTGACGTCGACCAGGCGCTGGCGCTCGGCAGAGACCTCGCCGATGCAGAACATGCGGCTCGAGTCGCTAAAGTAGCCGTCCAAAATCGTGGAGCAGTCCACGTTGATGATGTCGCCCTCGTGCAGCACGTCCGTATCGCAGGGGATGCCGTGGCAGACCACGTCGTTGATCGAGGTGCATACGCTCTTGGGGTAGCCCTCGTAGTTGAGGTCGGCCGGCGTGCCACCGTGCTCGACGGTGTAGTCGTAGATCATCTGGTCGATCTGGTTGGTGGTCATGCCCGCGGCGATGTGCTCACCTACGTAATCGAGCACGCCCACGTTGATGGCTGCCGAGCGCTTGATGCCCTCGATATCGGCGGGCGTCTTGTAGAGCGTGCGGGGCAGAACCTCCCAGCCCTCTTCCCACAGGCGCTCGAGGCGCTCGTCGAAGGCGTTATGACATTTCTTATATTTTTTGCCGCTGCCGCACCAGCAAGCGTCGTTGCGGCCAGGCACGGGTCCATTGTCAAACATGGCTAACTTCCTTTCATTCGCAGCTAGTATAGCCCACCCACGCGTCCATAAAAGTTGCGGTGATATAGTTCTGATTTAAGTGGTTTAACAGCACAAATAGGAACTATATCACCGCAACTGATGGGGCGGGATGGTGGGTAATGGCTGCTGCGTGGTTTTGCTAGTAGCTCACCTGGCAGGGGATGCCGAGGGCGCGCACGCGTGCGGCGATCGTGTCGAGCACCTCGGGCGCTGCTTTGGCAAGGCCGGCGACCGGCGTCTCGCGAGCCACCGTGTAGATGGTCGCTTCTTGTGGGCGAATGCGCTCAAGCGCCGCGAGCCAGGGGGCAACGTACTCCTCGCCGGTGTTGTCGATGAGCTTGCCCTGATACTCGCCGGTCAAAAAAATCGTCTGGATAATGACATGACCGTTAAAGCTCGCGAACGTCTCGATCTGGTGCTCTACATCGTAGGGGCCAACGGGCTGGTCGAGCAGCTGGATAAATGCCGGATCGACCGTATCGAGCTTGAGGATGTTGTCGTCGACCATCATGAGCGCATCGTGTACCTGGGGACGGTCGGCACGCGTGCCGTTGGAGAGCACGGCGATCTTGGAGTTTGGTGCCAGCTGGTCGCGCAGCGCGACGGCGCCGGCAATGGCCTGCGGAAACTCCGGTGCGGCGGTGGTCTCGCCGTTGCCTGCGAAGGTGATTACATCGGGGAGCTCGCCCTCGGCTGCCATCTCGCGCAGCTTTGCCTCGAGCGCGTCGAGTACCACGGCAGCTGTGTTGTACGGCTCATGACAGGGGCGCTCGGCGTTGAGGCCGTTTTCGCAGTAAATGCAGTCGAACGTGCAGATCTTGCCGCTGGCCGGCATCATGTTGACGCCGAGCGAGAGGCCAAGGCGACGGCTGCGAACGGGCCCAAAGATGGGGCTGTCATTCAAAAACGTAGACATAGGCATATGCTCCTCAAGACAATTGTGCCTAAGCATAACATCGGCTCCAAAGCAAGGTGCGGGCTCTTGCTTTACAAGTTTCGTTTTTTCACGTCGCTCATTACGCCGTGCCATGAGAAGCCTCGGGTCGGGTACAGTTAATCTGTTAACAAGGCGTAAGGCAATGCGGGTCCATCCAACCGTACTGACGTACAACTGGATGGGCGTTGATGATGGGGGCACAACATGGATTTTACGGTCGAGAATGCGGGCACCACGATTGCCTGTCGTGAATATGCCGGCCCGGATGTGTCGCCTGATACTCCTGCCTTGGTGTGCGTGCACGGCGCTTGTGTCGACGGCACATTTTTCGACGGCATCGCTTGTGAGCTCAGTCGCAACTACCGCGTAATTGCCTACGACCGCCGCGGCTGTGGCGGCAGCAGCGAAGCGGCAGACGGCAGCTATAATCTTGCCGCTCAGGCCGCCGACCTGCAGGCCGTGATCGAACACGTTGGCGCTCCGACAAATGTGCTTGCGCACAGTGCCGGTACGTTGGTGGCGCTGGAGCTTCTTCGCAGCGAACCCCATCTCGTCGCCCGTGCGATTCTGCATGAGCCAGCTGTGTCGGCCGAAGGCGTCGGCATGGGTGCGGCTCCGATTTTGCTCGATATGATTGCGGTTGGAAAGGTTTCAAGGGCGCTCCGGCTTTTCTTGGGAGCTCTCGGCGACTTGGACCCCGAGGCTCCTGGGACGACCGAAGCGGAAGCCAAGCATGCCCTGCGCAATGGTCGTTGCTTTATGGCCAATGAATACGGAACAAATATGACATATGCTCCCGACTGGGAGCGTGCCCGCGTGTCAAAGGCGGTGTCGGCTGTGTTTTTGGGCGAGCTTTCGGTCGGTACACCCCGCGAGGCGGGCACGAGGGTGGCGGCTGAGCTTTTGGACTGTCCACTCGTAATGGTTCCCGGCGCGCACAACGGCCTACGCGATCGACCGGCAGCGGCTGCCCGGGCTGTCCGTGGCATCCTGGGGCTCTAGCAGCCGCAATAGCCAAAGCGTGCTTCACCCGCAGACGTTTCGGCCGTGCTAACAAATGTGTTCAAAACCTTACGTCTGCGGCTTCGATCGCGCCGTCTGCCAACTCATAAAAATGTAACAGCATTCACGTGCTTACCTGCATCGACAAGGTGTTACCCTTGTAACATTTGGAACCCACCGCTACCATGCGAAACTATTGAAAGGGCCCCATATGCTCAATAATCACGAGGTCAATCTAACCGACGAGGAGGCTGCCGCCGAGGTCGCCCGTGTCGCGAAGACCTACCCCGTGGTGCGTTTGCTGTCGGCCGATCAGATTAAGAGCGAGCCTAACTGCCTGCTCGCCGGTGATCGGTGTCCTTGCCTGCGTCAGTCAAGTCTTGAGGCCTTGGCAGACTCCGATGAGGTGTCGGAGCAACTGCTCAACGATGGTGTTGAGTACCGCGCCCGTCTGCGCCCTCTAAAGGTCGAGGGCGAGCCTCACGTCTTGCTGATGGTACGTCCGATCGATGAGCAGGAGGCCGCAGAAGAGGACCTTGTCTACACCGACGTGCTGACGAGTGTGCGCAATCGCCGATATTACGAAGAAAAGCTTCGTAGCGCCCGCATGAAGGCCGGCGTGGCGGTGATCGACCTTGATGATTTTAGGGTCTTCAACGATACGTGTGGCCGCCATGCCGGCGACCTTGCGCTCGGTGCTGTAGCGACAGCCATACGCAGCGGTATTCGTTCGACTGACGAGCTTGTGCGCTATGGCTGCGACAAGTTTGTGGTCGTCATGCCCGATATTCCCTCCGATGACTTTACCCGTCGCCTGCATCAGGTATCCGATGCCGTTCATTCCACGGTTATTCCGGGCCATGAGTACGTGAGCTTGACGGCATGTGTTGGTGGCGTTCGCATTCATGGCGAGACGGTCGACGAGGGCGTTGGCCGCGCTGTCCAGTTACTGAGCCGCGCTAAGGCAAAAGCCGGTACGGTCGTGACCGATTCCGATTCCATCGAGGCCTTCCAAAGCGAAAAGCCTTTGGTGCTTATTATCGATGACTCCGAGATGAACCGAGCCATTCTCAACGAGATGCTCAAGGACGAGTATTGCATCCTCGAGGCCGATAACGGTCGTACGGCGCTCGACATGGTCGACCGCTATGGCGATAAGTTGTCGCTCGTGCTGCTGGATATTGTGATGCCGGGCATAAGCGGCGTTGAGGTGCTGGCCGATCTGTCGCGCCGATCGGGTATCGACAATCTGCCTGTCATCATGATTTCGAGCGAAGATTCCGATGATATGGTTCTGCGCGCGTATGAGCTGGGCGCCTCGGACTATATCAGCCGTCCATTTGACTCCCGTGTCGTACGCCGCCGTGTAAGCAACACTATCCGCCTATACGCCAAACAGCGCCGCCTGACGAGCCTGCTGTCCCAGCAGTACAACGAGCGCGTCAAGAACAGTCGCATGCTCATCGACATCATGGCTGGCGTCATGGAGCTTCGCAATGGCGAGAGCGGCAGGCACGTTACGAATATCGAAAAGCTGACCGAGCTGCTGCTGGACTGTCTGGTCCAGCGTAGCGACACCATCTCCCTCGACAATGAGGAGCGCTCCACGATTGCCTTGGCTTCGGCGCTGCACGATATCGGCAAGATGTCGATTGACGATGCGATCCTCAACAAACCCGGGCGTCTTACGCCCGAGGAGTTCGAGATTATGAAGACGCATACCACGATCGGCGCCGACATGTTGCTTGAGCTGGGCCGTCATCACGTCGGCAATGCGCTTATGGAATATGCGTACCAGATTGCGCGTTGGCATCACGAGCGCTGGGATGGCAGGGGTTATCCCGATGGCCTTAAGGGCGACGAAATTCCCATTGCCGCACAGGTGGTCTCGGTGGCCGATGTGTACGATGCTCTGACGAGCGTGCGCGTGTACAAGGACGCTATCCCGCACAAGGAGGCAATCCAGATGATTCTGGACGGTAAGTGCGGCACCTTTAACCCGCTGTTGCTCGACTGCCTGCTCGAGGTGCAAGACCGTATTGCCGAGACGTTGGCACGCCCCGCCGATATCGCCGCGTTTCCCACGATTTAGTTTGACCAAAGGAGTTTTTAATCCATGATTTCCATGCGTGAGGCGTATGAGAAGATCGGCGCCAATTATGATGACGCGTGCGCTCGGCTGATGGGCGAGGAAATGCTTGCCCGTTTTGCCCTCAAGTTTTTGGATGACGAGAGCATAGACAAGCTGGAGGCCGCCATGGCGGCGGGAGACGCCAAGAGTGCGTTTATGGCAGCGCATACGCTCAAGGGCGTGAGTCAGAATCTGGGATTCGATAATCTGTACGAGCCTGCGGTCGTGGTGACCGAAGCGCTGCGTGGCGCTGATGCCGTTGACGGCGCTCGCGAGGGAATGCATGCGCTGCAGCAGCAATATGCGGCTACGATGTCGGCCCTGCGCGAGGTGGCTGAATAAGAGCTTGCGAGCTTTGGACTGTGTGCCGGCAGCATATAGGTAATAGGGCGC
>URTZ01000112.1 GCA_900550825.1 uncultured Collinsella sp.
GTCGACCGCCCGCGTTTCCGAGGAGCCCGACTCCCCGGACACCGGCGATTCCGAATCAAACGCCGAGACCGACACCGTCTCTCCCGGTGACACCGCCGAAATCGACGTTGCCGCCGTTGAGGCCAAGCTCAAAGACCCCGGCTCGACCATGAGCTTTGAGCCCCTGACCGAGGAGCGCATCGAGACCGACTCGACCTATGATGCCGGCACCACCACGCAACTTATGTGGGGCGCCCGCTCCGACGTTGGCTGCGTGCGCCCGCACAATGAGGATTCCTACCTGGTGCAGTCGCCGCTCTTTTGCGTATGCGACGGCATGGGTGGTCACGCTGCCGGCGAGGTAGCCTCCTCTATCGCTGTCGAGACCATTGCCAAGACAGCTCCTCAGTCTGCCGACGCCGCACGCCTGGCGGCAGCCGTCGAGGCAGCCAACGCCGCCGTAATCGAGGCGGCCCTGAACGGCCTGGGCAAGCCCGGCATGGGCTGCACAGCCACCTGCGCCTATATCGAAAACGACACGCTCGCCATCGCCCACGTGGGCGACTCTCGCGCCTACCTGCTCCACGAGGGCACGCTCATCCGCGTGACCCGCGACCACTCCTACGTGGAGGAGCTCGTGGACGCTGGCGAGATCACGGCAGACGAGGCTCGCGTCCACCCCAACCGTTCGGTCATCACCCGCGCACTGGGCTCGGACCCCGCCATGTATGCCGACCACTTCACTCTGCATATCGAGGAAGGCGACCGCCTGATCCTGTGCTCCGACGGCCTCTCGAGCATGATTCCCGATAGCGATATCGAGAACATCGCCACGCAGTCCTCAACCGCGCAAATCTGCGTCGACAACCTAGTGGACGCGGCGCTTGCCGCCGGCGGCCACGACAACGTGACCGTAGTAGTCGTTGACCTGGTTGACGATGGCGTCATGCGCGAGGCGCAACGCGTGCGTCGCCGCAACGTTACTATCGCCGCCATCCTGGCCCTCGTCTTTGTGCTGGCAGCTGGCATCTGGGCCTACACGGGTGTCACCGGCTCGTACTACCTGGGTACCTACCAGGGCAATGTCGCCGTCTGGCGCGGCCTGCCCGGCAAGCCGCTCGGACTCAAGCTCCACTGGCTCGAAAGCGAAACCAGCATCAAGCTATCCGACCTGCCCGAAGACACGCAAAACCGCCTCAAGGCGGGCATTCCGCAAACAAGTGTCGACGATGCGCAGGACACGATATCCAAGTACCGCCACCAGATCGACGAGGAGCAGACCCGCCAGGTGATCGACGCGCAAACGATTCGCGACAACACCAATCAGGGATCGACCTCCGAATCAGATTCCGAGAAAACCGCCGAACAGTCCGCCGAGGCCGAAGCCTCCGATAAGAATTAGAAAGGGAGTGCCGCTTATGAGTCGCCGCAACACCGAGCTGCTCTTGCTCATCGCCTCGGCGTTCCCCGTCATCCTGCTGTATGCGATGTACGTCCTCACCGCGGGCGCTGCCATCTCCTTTGAGACGCTCGCCGTACCGATCGGCCTCTTTGCCGCCTTTGCCGCGGCCCACATTGCCGTGCGCATCTTGGCGCCCGGTGCCGACCCCGCCATCCTGCCCATTGTCTTTGTGCTTTCGGGCATCGGTATCACGTTCGTGACGCGTCTCGCACCCGCTCTCGCGATCTCACAGCTCATCATCCTGTTTGTCTCGGCGGCGCTCATGGTGGGAACGCTTGCACTGGTCAAAAACCTCGACGTGGTCATGCGCTACAAGTACACCTTTGGCATTATCGGCATCATTCTGCTGATGCTGCCTATCTTTATCGGCACCACGATCTCGGGTTCCAAGCTCTGGATTCGCATCGCGGGCTTTACCATCCAGCCCGGCGAGTTCGCCAAGGTCTTTATCGTCCTGTTCCTGGCCGGCTACCTGGCCGAGAACCGCGAGCTGCTCTCCATCTCCAACCGCAAGATTCTGGGCTTTAAGATCCCTCGCCTGCGACTGCTGCTGCCGCTGTTTGCCGTGTGGGGTGTGTGCCTGCTCGTCGTCGTCTTCGAACGCGATCTGGGCTCTGCCGTACTGTTCTACACCATCTTCTTGCTGATGCTCTACGTTGCCACGGGGCGCTTTTCGTATGTCGTTATCGGCCTTGCGCTCTTAGCCGTTGGAGCCGTGGGCGCCTACAAGTTCCTGTCTCACGTTCAGGTGCGTTTCCAGGTTTGGCTCGATCCGTTTAAGGACGCCCAGGGCCAGGGCTACCAGATCGTCCAGTCGCTCTTCTCGCTTGCCGATGGTGGTCTGGTCGGTGTTGGCATCGGCAACGGCATGGCCAACAACATCCCTGTCGTCGAGTCCGACTTTATCTTCTCGGCTATCGGCGAGGAGATGGGCCTTTTGGGCGGCGGCGCCGTGCTCATCCTGTTTATGCTCTTTGCCGTGCGTGGCCTCACCACGGCTGCCCGCGCTAAATCCGACCTCGCCGCCTTTAGTGCCACAGGCCTTACGGCCGCCATCAGCTTCCAGGCCTTCTTGATCGTTGGCGGCGTAACCCGCCTGATCCCGCTGACCGGCGTCACTCTGCCCTTTATGAGCCAGGGCGGCTCCTCTCTGCTGGCGAGCTTTATCATCGTCGCGCTCCTGCTGCGCGCCGGTGACGAGGCGACCGGACGCGAGGCCGAGCTTACCGGCACCGGCACCATGGCCGCCATCACCGATGATCAGGTCGCATCTGCCGCCGCCCCGACGGGCACGCGCTTTGCCACCTCGTCTTCCTACGGCAGCGGCAGCCATTCCATCGGCTCGCGTATGCGCCGTCGCCTGCTCGACACGCCTGAATCCGGTGTGCTCGGCCGCGTTGCGCTCGCCAACCGTCTAACCCGTGCGGTGCTCGCCTTTACGGCGCTGTTCGCCATCCTTATCGGCAACCTCACCTATGTCCAGGTCATCAAGGCCAAGGACTATCAGGACATGCCGACCAACAACCACACCATCGCCCGCTCCAAGTACATCCAGCGCGGCTCCATCATCACGTCCGACGGCGTGACGCTGGCCGAGTCGCTGCAGCAGGAGGACGGCACCTACGTACGCTCCTACCCCAACGGTAACCTGGCAGCGCACGTGGTTGGCTATGTGAGCCAGCAGTATGGCACCACCGCCATCGAGAGCGCCATGAACGACACGCTCACCGGCTCTAAGGATTACTCCAGCTGGAACAATGCCATCGCGTCGCTCGCGGGCCAGACCCAGCCGGGCAACACCGCCAAGCTCACCATCGACTCGCGTATCCAGACGGCGGCCGAGCAAGCACTCAAGGGCTTTAAGGGCGCTGTAGTGGTCATCGACCCGCGTACCGGCGCGGTGCTCGCATGTGCCAGCTCGCCCACCTACGACAACACCAACATCGATGCCCTGCTGCAGACGGGCGGCGGCGAGGACGGCTCCATGTACAATCGCGCCATGGACGCGCTGTACACGCCGGGCTCAACGTTTAAGGTCGTTACGCTTTCCGCGGCACTCGAGACCGGTACCGCCAGCCTGACCAGCACCTACCAGGCGCCCGGCTCCATGGATATCGGCAACGCACCGGTCACCAACTATGCCAACGAGAGCTACGGCACCATCAGCCTGCAGCAGGCCTTTGCCGTGTCCTCCAACGTCGTCTTTGGCCAGGTGGCAAACGAAGTTGGCGCAAACACGCTCGTGCAGTTTGCCAACGCCTTTGGCTACGGCCAAAAGCTCGGCCAGGACCTGACCTCCGCGGCCTCCATCATGGCCGACCCGTCGCTCATGACCGAGTGGGAGACCGCCTGGGCCGGCGCCGGCCAGCCTGTCGGCATGGACCACACGCCCGGCCCGCAGACCACCGTCATGCAAAACGCCGTGATTGCCGCCGCCATCGCTAACAGCGGCGTGGTCATGGACCCGTACTTTGTAGCCCAGGTACTCGCCCCGGACGGAACCGTGGTCAAGACCACGCAGTCCCGCTCGCTTGGTCAGGCCGTCAGCTCCGCCACGGCCGACCAGGTCAAGCAGGCCATGCTCGCCGTCGTCCAGTCCGGCACCGGCACCGATGCCCAAATCCCCGGCGTCAAGGTCGCCGGCAAGACCGGTTCGGCCGAGACCGGCGGCACCAACGTCAACTCGATGTTCGTTGGCTTTGCACCTTACGATTCACCCACAGTCGCTATCTCGGTGGCCTTAGAGGATTACGACAAGCATGACGTCGAGGCCGCCAAGATCGCCGGCATCGTCCTGACTGCGGCACTCGCCGCCCAGGGAGCGTGATGCCCGTGATCGAATCGGACACCCGGGGCGCGCCGCGGCCTAAGGGCTAGCGGCAATGCGCCACATGGCCCCAGCGGCCACACAGTAGGTACTACACACATCGTTGAGCGAATAGTTATGTTAGGAGCAGGAATGGAACAGAGGGTCCTCGGGGGAAGATACCTCCTCAAGGATAAGGTGGGGACAGGCGGCATGGCGACCGTCTACCGTGCACAGGATCAGGTCCTCGACCGCACGGTAGCCGTCAAGATCATGCTGCCGCAGTACGCCGGCGACGCCACCTTCGCCGCGCGTTTTAAGCAGGAGGCCCAGGCAGCAGCCGGCCTCTCCTCCCCCTATATCGTAGGCGTCTACGATTGGGGCAAGGACGGCGACACCTATTACATCGTCATGGAGTATCTGCGCGGTACCGACCTCAAGAGCGGCATCAAGAGCCACGGCGCCCTCGACCCCAAGAAGGTCGCCCAGATCGGCTCGCAGATCAGCTCCGCGCTTTCAGTCGCCCACAAGCACGAGATCATCCACCGCGACATTAAGCCGCAGAACATCATGGTGCTGCCCGACGGCAACATCAAGGTGATGGACTTTGGCATCGCGCGCGCCAAGAACAGCCACCTCACGCAAGACAACAACGTGCTGGGAACTGCCCACTACGTCAGCCCCGAGCAGACCCGTGGTCAGGACCTCGGCCCCACCTCGGATATCTACTCGCTGGGCGTCGTGATGTACGAGTGCGCCACCGGCCGCGTTCCCTTTGACGGTGACGACGCTATCTCGGTCGCACTCAAGCAGGTCAACGAGCTGCCTATTCCGCCGAGCCAGATCAACTCCGGTGTCGACGCCGACCTTGAGCGCATCATCCTCAAGTGCATGGAGAAGGACCCCGCAAACCGCTTCCAGACGGCCGACGAGCTGCGTCAGGTGCTCAACAGCTACCTGTCGGGCCGTGCCGTCAACGTCTCGGAGCCCACGCGCATCATCGGTGCCCCCGGTGAACTGGGCGCCACCAAGACTCGCGAGCTTTCCGATCAGACGCGCGCCATGGTGCGTCCCGTCTCGGGCGTGAGCGGCCAGAATACCGCCCGTAGCTCGGTTTCGGGCTCCACCGGCTCCTACGAGGTCGAAGAGCCCAAATCCAACAAGAACAAGATCATCGCCGCCGTGGTGGCAGCCGCTGCTGTCATCGGCATCGTGGTGGCCTTTGCCACAGGACTCTTTGGCGGCGAGCAGGTCACCGTGCCCGACGTGCTGGGCAAGGACCAGCAGACTGCCGTCGAGCTGATCAAGGAGGCCGGCCTCGAGGTTGGCACCGTCGATCAGAGCTACAACGACGACGTCGACGAGGGCAAGGTCGCCGAGCAGACGCCCAACGGTAACACCAAGAAGGCCAAGGGCACTAAGGTGAACCTGGTAATCTCCAAGGGCCCCAAGCCCTCCGAGAAGGTTGAGGTTCCCCTGCTTGTCGGCCTGACCAAGGACCAGGCCGAGGCCGCGTTGGCAAGCGTTGGCCTGAAGGGCAACGCCTCCGAGCAGGCCAACGAGGCCGATGAGGGCCAGGTCTTTGAGCAGGGCACCGAAGCCGGTAAGGAAGTCGCGAAGGGCACGACCATCTCGTACAAGGTCTCGGGCGGCCCGGATACCACGTCCGTCCCCGATCTGACCGACATGACCGAGGCCCAGGCACGCAACGCTCTCGACATGGCTGGCTTTGGCGTCGACGTGAGCTACCAGGAAAACGACTCGGTTACCGAGGGCACCGTAATTAGCTGGAACCCTAGCGGCAAGCAGAAGCCCGGTGCCACGATCACCGTCGTCATCGCCAAGAAGTCCGGCAAGGCCAGCGTCCCGGGTAACCTGTACGGCAAGAGCATCTCCGCCGCCGTCACCGCGCTCAACAACGCCGGTTTCTATAACATTGGCTTCTGTGACCAGAACGGCAATCCCGTAAGCGGTAACGAGGATGCCACCGTTACGGGCGTCTCCCCCACTGGCAAGCAGTCCACCGACAGCACGATTACGCTGACGGTCGCACTTTCTGGTTCGGGCTCGGGCTCGGGCACGAGCACGGGCGACGATTCCGGTACGACCAACTAGTCGCCACCCCACCGCTCATCGCGGCTTTCGCCGCAAACATATTCGCTCACAGGCGCCCGCTTGCTC
>URTZ01000113.1 GCA_900550825.1 uncultured Collinsella sp.
CTGGTGATCTCCGCCTTGAGAGGGCGGCGTCCTAAACCGCTAGACGAACGGGCCACATGACATCTGCACTGCCGTGCTGCGAGGAAATATATTACGGGACAAAAAACGTCAGCGCAAGAAGAAATTCCAAATTGCCAAAAAATTGTCGGCAGGTTATGGAACACGCAGGTAAACTAGGTAGCTAATTCAAGTTAAGATGGACCAAAAGAGCTTCGCGATCGTTGGGAATGTTGTCTTCGATCACGGCGTCGAGGGCGGCGTTGAGTAGCTGGCCTAGCTCGGGTCCCGGTTTAACGCCGGCACGGATCAAGTCGCCGCCGTTGATGGGGAGCATCTTGAGCGTATAGGGCTCCCCCGCCCTCAGCAGCTCGTGCGCCATCGCGCGCATCTCCTCAATCGTCTCAACGTAATAGAAGCACGACGGGGCCTTGCCAAGTGTGTCGGCACGCTTAAGGTCCATGAGCTCGTCAATCAGGCGGGCCGTGTCGACGCCCTCACCCGAAAGCGCGCGCATCATATTGAGCAGGCAGGAGCGCTCTGGGCGCAGCGGCTTGTCGTGATATTTGATGAGCAGGCACACGTCGCGCACCAGGTCGTGCGAGAGCGCCAGGCGATCCATAATGACGCGCGCTTTCTTGGCGCCGAGCTCGGGATGACCGTAGAAGTGTCCGCTGCCGGCGTGATCGACCGTGAAGCACTCGGGCTTGGACACATCGTGCAAAAACGCTGCCCACATAAGGCTCGACGAGGGCGCGACGCCGTCACACAGCGCGAGCTCCCCCGCCACCGTCAGCACACGGGCGATATGCTCGTAGACGTTAAACGCATGATAGACACTGCGCTGATCAAACCCGCGACCCGCTGCCAGCTCGGGCACGGCGGCGCAGATGAGCTCGGGATAGCGGAGCATCGCGTCTCCCCCATGACCGGTCGAAAGAATGCCCTCGAGCTCAATACCCACACGCTCACGCGCCACGGCATCGAGCAGCGGCGCGCACTCGGCAAGCGCGCGCTTAGTCTCAGGCTCAATCATAAAGTCCAGGCGGCAGGCAAAGCGTACCGCACGCAGCATGCGCAGGGCGTCCTCGTTAAAGCGACGCTTGGGATCGCCGACAGCGCGAATCAGCTTGCGCTCCAAGTCACCCTGGCCGTCGTAGCGGTCGACAAGCCCGCGCTCGGGATGCCAGGCCATAGCGTTGACGGTAAAGTCGCGGCGCGCCAGATCGTCCTCGAGCGAGGCGGCACGCTCCACACTCTGGGGATGGCGACCATCGGTGTAAAAGCCATCCAGACGGTACGTGGTGACCTCGATACGCTCGCCATCGGAAATAGCCGTGATTCCGCCAAATTTAATGCCCGACTCCACGACCGCGATACCAGCGGCCTCGAGCGCCACCTTGGACTCCTGCCACAGGCCGCTACAGCACATATCAACATCGTGGCTGGGGTACCCCATCAGGGCGTCGCGCACCCAACCGCCCACGTACCAAGCCTCAAGACCAGCCGCCTCAAGCGCGCGCAGGACGCGCAGGGACGCATCGGACGGTTGAGTACCGTTGAGCGAAACATTGCACATGCCTATGGCCTCCTGCACTTGTGAGCGTTAATCGATGGTTCTCAAGAAGTCTAACAAGAAACGAGAAAGCGCGCACACGCAATCGCGTCGTCGATTAGATAAAACGAGACAGCAGACGCCACATACGTTCAGCGAGCAAAAACCCGCCTCGGAGATCCAAAGCGGGTGTTCGGCAACGATTTTTCGATGCGGTTAGCAGACCTGGCGAACCTCGATGTGCTTCTTATATTCGTCCACCTTGGCAAAATCGCCCAGACCGGGGCACTCGACCACGTTGGCGCCGGTGGCCATCGAAAGACGCAAGGCATCCTCAACACGCTCAGGGGCGTCGTGCCACACGGACAGGAAGGCGGCCAGCGAGGAATCGCCGGCGCAGACGGTCGACAGCAGCTTGACGTCGAAGGTGCGGTTGGCAAACCAGATGTGCTCGCCGTTGGAGAAGTACGCACCGGCGCCACCGAGGGTCAGCAGCACGTTTTTGGCGCCCTTGGCGTGCAGCTCGGCCATCGCGCCCTTGACGGACTCGTCGTCGCCACCGCTCACCTTAATGCCAAAGATGTCGAGCAGCTCATCGTCATTGGGCTTGATCAGCAGCGGCTCCATGGCAATGAGGTCTGCCAGCTGATGGCTCGAGATGTCGAGGACGAACTCGGCCCCCTTGGCCTTGACGCGGCGCAGGACCTCGGCCAAGAAGCCCTCGGAAGTGTTGGGAGGCAGCGAGCCGCTGATGACCAGGCAGGTCATGTCATCGAGCGAATCGATGAGCTCAAACATCTCCTGCTCGTTGGCCTCGTTGATGGCGGCACCGGCGTTGACCATGTTGTACTCGGTGTCGGGGCCGGCGTTGAGGAACACATTGACGCGCGTAATGCCGTCGGTCCACACGGGCTTGACGGGCACGCCCAGGGCCTCGGCGCCCTTAACGATAAACTCGCCCGAGAAACCGGCGAAAAAGCCCAGGATCGTGGTGTCGACGCCGTAGTGGTCAAGCGTAAACGAGACGTTGAGGCCCTTGCCGTTGGGCGTGTAGACGGCGTTGCGGGTACGCGTGACGGTGTTGGCAGCAAGACCGTCGCAGGCGATGTTGTAGTCAATGGCGGGATTTGCAGTGAGCGTGTAAATCATGAATGTTCCTTTCACGAAGCAACGTGTTAATGAAAGTATATTCCACGCATCGGTAAAAGGCTAGGACAACTCGGTGAACGGTGTGGAAGCGATGAAGTACGGCGGAACACCTCTCCCCCGTGGCGGAACAAAAAGGCGCCCCAGCCGAAACCGGGGCGCCACATGCGCACGAATATGTCGCGTTTCGATTACTGACGATCGAGCTTGCGGACAGCAACGCGCTTGCTGTACTCGTCGACGTGACCGAAGTCGCCGATGCCGACGGACTCAGCAACGTTGGCGCCGGTGGCCATAGCGAGCTTCATGGCCTCCTCGACGTTGTCGCGATCCCTGTACCACTTGTGCAGGAACGCAGCGAGGGTGCAGTCGCCGGCGCAGACGGAAGAAACCAGCTTGATGTTGAACTCACGCTTGGCGTACCAGATGTCCTCGCCGTTGGAGAAGTAAGCGTCGCCGCGGCTACCACGGGTGAGCAGCACGTTCTGAACGCCAGCGTCGTGAGCCATCTTCATGGCAACGCGGACCTCGTCGTCGGTGTCGACCGGCACGCCGAAGATGGCCTTCATCTCGTGATGGTTCGGCTTGATGAGCAGCGGCTTCTTGTGAGCGAGCTCCTTGAGCTTGTCGGAGGACAGGTCCAGGACGACGTCGGCGCCACGAGCCTGAGCGTGCTCCATGACCTGAGCCAGGAAGTCGGGCGTAGCTTTGGGAGGCACGGAGCCGGAAACGATCAGGCACTCGAGATCGCCCGCGGTGTCCAGGATGTTGTAGAGCTCCTCCTGGTGCTGCGGCGTGATCGGAGCACCCGGGTTCAGGATGCCGTACTCGTGCTGGCCATCGTTGACGTAGGTGTTAATGCGCGTGATACCGTCGGTCCAGACCGGGCGGCAGAGGCAACCCAGGTTCATGACCTCCTCGACGATGAACTTGCCCGTGAAGCCAGCAAAGAAGCCGAGTGCGACGGTGTCAACGCCCATCTTCTTAAAGGCGAAGGACACGTCAAGGCCCTTGCCGTTAGCCGTGTAGCTGGCCGAGCCGGTGCGGACGTTCTCATCGGGCTCGAGCGGAGAGCTCGAAACCGTCATGTCGACAGCCGGGTTAGCGGTTAGCGTGTAGAACATTTACAGTACCCCCTGTATATGTGAGGGCCGCGTGGCCGGCCCATTCCAACCACGCGGTTACCTCTGATACCAAATTAGCGAGCTGCGGACTCGAGCAGTGCCTTGACCTCGGCTGCGGTGTTGCAGGCGAGCGCCTTCTCGGCGAGCTCGTCGCACTCGGCCTTGGTCCACTGGCTGATGGTCTTGCGGGCGCGCAGGATCGACGGAGCGCTCATCGAGAACTCCTCCAGGCCCCAGCTGATCAGCAGCGGCTCGAGCAGCGGATCGGCAGCGGCCTCGCCGCACATACCGACCATGATGCCGGCCTTCACGCCGCTCTCGATGATATTCTTGAGTGAGCGGAGCACGGCGGGATAGTAAACCTGGTACAGGTTGGAGATGGTGTCGTTACCACGGTCGGCGCACATGGTGTAGCCGATCAGGTCGTTGGTGCCGATGGAGAAGAAGTCGGCAACCTCGGCAAGACGGTCTGCGAGCAGCGAAGCGGCGGGCGTCTCGACCATGATGCCAACCTCGATGTTCTCGTTGAACTTGCGACCCTCTTCGGTCAGCTCGGCCTTGCACTGCTCGACGAGCTCCTTGACAGCCAAGACCTCCTCGACGCAGGTGACGAGCGGGATCATGATCTTGACGTCACCGAAGGCGCTAGCGCGCAGCAGAGCGCGGAGCTGGACCTTGTACTGGTCGGGATTGGCCAGGCAGTAACGCACGGCGCGGAAGCCCATGAAGGGGTTATCTTCCTTGACCATGTGCAGATACGGAATCTCCTTGTCGCCACCCACATCGAGCGTGCGGATGATGACCGGAGCGCCCTTGAGCGCGCTGGCGACCTTACGGTAGGCGTTGAACTGCTCCTCCTCGGAAGGAAGCTCAGCAGAGTCCATGAACAGGAACTCGGAGCGGAACAGACCGATGGCCTCGGCGTCGTGATCGAGCGCGTTGGGCACGTCATCGGGGTTACCGATGTTGCAGGCGATGATCTTCTTGATGCCATCGGCAGTCACGGACGGCTTGCCACGGAAGGCCTCGAGGGCTGCCTTCTCGGCAGCGAAGGCCTCGGCCTTGGCGGTGTAGGCAGCGAGCGTCTCCTCGTCGGGATCGGCCTCGACGATACCCTTGCCACCGTCGACGACAACGGTCATACCGTTGCGCAGCGCGGTGCAGCTGTTGGAAACCGAAAGGACAGCCGGGATCTCGAGGGCGCGCGCAATAATCGCGGAGTGCGACGTGCGGCCACCGGTCTCGGTGACGATACCGGCAACGTGGGCCTTATCGATCGTGGCGGTCATGGACGGCGTGAGGTCGTGCACGACAACGACAGTGTTCTCGGGCAGGACGGAGAGGTCGACGACCTCCTTGCCCAGCAGCTCGGCCAGAATACCGGTGCGGATGTCGGCGATGTCGGCCGCGCGCAGACGGAACATCTCGTCGTCCATGGACAGGAACATGTTCTCAAACATGGTCGAGGTGTCCATGAGCGCCTGCTCGGCGCAGGTGCCGCCGTCAATGGCGGCGTTGATGGCGTCAGTCATGCCCGGGTCCTGAGCCAGGACGATGTGTCCGCTCATGATCTCGGCCTCGGCCTCGCCCACCGTCTCCTTCATATGGTCGGCCTGAGCCTGGGTCTTCTCGCAGAAGACCGAAAGAGCGGACTGATAGCGCTCCTTCTCTGCTGCCGAATCAGCAACCTCGTGCGGCTCAAACGTCAAGTCGGGATCGACGGCGACCATGACGGTGCCGATACCGATGCCCTCGGAAGCGTTGACTCCCTGATACATTCCCATTCCTCTCTCCGTGTCATGTGATAAAGCGTTTTGCCATATCCATGACAAAAGAGCGCAGCTACCTTACAACAGGTCACTGCGCCCCCAAATATGAACTTAGTTGTTCAACATGCGACCCGTTTGAGTTCTACTCGCCAAGACCGCTCTTGATGAGCTCGATGGCAGCAGCCAGAGCCTCGGCCTCGTCAGCGCCGTCGCACTTGACCTCGACCTCGGTGCCGCAGGGGATACCAGCAGCCATAAGTGCCATCGGGGACTTGCCGTTGACCTCCTTCTCGGGGGTGACGACCGTCACGTCACAGGCGTACTTGCCCATGGTGGAGGCGAACAGACCAGCCGGACGCATGTGCAGACCCTGAGGATTAACGAGGGTAGCCTTCTCAGAAACCATAGTTGACTCCTTTTTGTGTTTAACCCCTGTCATGCATGTGGCAGGAGTCAGATTCACGACGTTGTTTATATTAACTCACATCAAACGGTTTTTCATTATGTTTCAGACGAATTATTGGACAGATGTGTTTGTCGTCCGCTTGCTCGCCCACAGGGGCCCGTGCGCGGCCTGTGAGATTTCCTGCTCTACAGTCCTGCTCGCACGAAGAGCACATTAAGTGCTCTTCGGCTCGTGCGGAACTCGCGATAAATCTCACAGGCCGCGTCCGGGCCTCCGTGGGCGAGCAAGCTGGGGAAACTCAGTCGGTCCAGAGTAATATCGACCAAACAGAATTCTGGCTGATAGTCTGT
>URTZ01000114.1 GCA_900550825.1 uncultured Collinsella sp.
GGGTTCTTTTTTGCTTCGCGCATACAGGAAGGACACCATGGAAAGCCGCAAGCCGTATCTCGCCACCCTGCCCGGACTCATCCTGGGCTGCCTCGTTTGCTGCGCGCTCTGGGGCTCCGCCTTCCCCTGCATCAAAATCGGCTATGCGCTCTTTGGCATCCCCGCGCACGATAGCGCCTCGCAGCTGCTCTTCGCGGGCCTGCGCTTCACCCTTGCCGGCATGCTGGTCATTGTTGGCATGAGCACAGCCCAGCGCCGCCCACTCGTCCCAAAGGTACGCGATATCAAGCCCATCTGCATCCTGTCGCTCTTCCAGACTATCGGGCAGTACTTCTTTTTCTATCTGGGACTCTCGCGCGCCAGTGCCATGTCGAGTTCCATCATCGAGGCCAGCGCCAACTTCCTCGCAATCCTCTTTGCCGTCCTGGCATTTCACACCGAAAAGCTCAGTACGGCCAAGGTGCTTGGCTGTGTGCTGGGCTTTGCCGGCGTCGCGCTCGTCAACCTTTCGGGCGCGGATGGCACCTTTGGCTTTACGCTCGACGGCGAGGGCTTTATCCTAGCCTCCACTGTCGCGGGTGCTCTTTCGACCTGCCTGATCGGCATCTTCTCGCGCAAGCACGACGGTGTTTTGCTTGCCGGGTGGCAGTTCTTGGTCGGCGGCCTGGTCCTCACCGCCATCGGCTTTTTGATGGGTGGCGCGCTCTCCCCCACAGCGATTGTCCCCGCCATCGCGCTCATCATCTACATGGCGCTTATCTCCGCGGTCGCCTACTCGCTGTGGTCGCGCCTGCTTGCCGTCAACCCCGTCAGCCGCGTTTCGGTCTTTGGGTTTATGAACCCCGTCTTTGGTGTGCTGCTGAGCGCGCTGCTGCTCGGCGAGGGCGCTGGCACGAGCCCCGTTACCGTCATCGTTGCCCTGCTGTTAGTCTGCGGCGGCATCATCATCGTCAACAAACCCAAAAAAGCCTAGCGACCTCACCTTTTTAGGGATGATGTTCGCGCACTTTAGCTTAATGGAGCGCACAGGTTCTCGTTGATTTCGTACCGAGTCGCGGCGGCAGACGCCCGTCTTGCCGCACCGCGCCTGGGCATTATGACCGGCGGCCCCCACAAACGCAAAAGGGGCGCACAACCATCGCAACGGTCGTGCGCCCCTTTTTCTAGCGTATCTGGACGCCGGCTTTCTTTTTCTCGGCCTTTACGCGGTAGAGCTCCGCGTCGGCAGCGCGAAGCAAGTCTTGCCAGGTATCGACGCCATCACCAACCCGTGCGTAGCCGATGGACATCCGCAACAGATACGGGACCTCGGCGCGCGCGAGCTCGTCGCTGATTGCCGCACACAGACGCATGATGTCCTGCTCCGCCGTTGCCTTTTGAAGCACCACAAACTCATCACCACCATAACGTGCGATAAAGCCACCAGACGCCGAGCAGACCTCTTTGAGCGCAGCAGATATGACCTGGAGGGCATGGTCGCCCTCCACATGTCCATAGCGATCGTTAATCTGCTTAAAGCCGTCAGCGTCCATCATGAGCAGATACACATCGTCCGCATGAGCAACATTTGAGAAGAGCGACAGCATATAGGTCTCAAAACGGTTGCGATTGTTGAGGCCAGTCAACGGGTCGGTCGAGATGAGCTGCTCCTGGTAGATGATATAGAGCAGCAACATGCTAATCATTATGCCGACACAAAGGCCGGGCACCGAGTATACGACCTGAAAGGTACCGCCCACCAGGGCCGGAATGGCGAAAAATGCCAAGGTTCGATAGATGGCCTTCGTCTGCAGGCTCTCGACCCTGCGAGATTGCACAAACGCATGCAGGGATGTATGTATAACGTAACAGTAGCTGACGATGGGCTGGATCATATAAGCAAAGCCGCGACGATACACGCCCTACAAATCGATATAGAACAGGGCATGCGTCCAGTAGCTGGTAAACGCCAGCACGACCACCAGAGCCGTAGGCAACGCTACAAGCACCACCCTATAGCGCGAGGTCAAAAGGCGAGAACCCTGCACCGTCTCGGAATAGATAAACCAAATGAGACACGCGACGGCAAAGAGCGAAAACGAAACCGCGTTGGAAATCCAGTTGGCAGCAATGCCCAACGTGCCGCTCGCACCGTCCGAAAGCGTCCAGATCATATCGAATAATATGTACGCAGCAGAGGTGTAGCCAAGCATGCTAAACAAGAGTTGCTGGGTACTCGAGAACAAGGAGCGACGACTTCGCGCGGCAAGCCCGATAAGAACAATCATGCATAGCAGGAATATCTCAATCTTGAGCGCCTTAACCACGAGCGCCATCCCTTCAATATCCAAGTGGCCAGAATCGCCCAATTCGAATCTGGGCAACAAACACCCCCTGCTCCGCAGGGGTAAGGGGAATAATAGCAGAGCGCCCGAACATCACTGCAAAACAGTTTCCGTTCGGGCGCTCGGACGGCGCGAACTGCACGCCGGAATCAATTATCGGTAACGGCCGTTACTCGCCGTCGATGTCGGTCGCGACGGCCTCCTCGATGGCCTCGACACCAGCAGGCGACAGATCCTCCTTGCCCTGGCAGAACTTCTTGTCGACCCAGCCGGTCAGAATCGGAGCCATGATTGCCGTGATGATGACGGCGGTGGCGATCTGCGCATACGCGGTGGGCGCAAGCTCGGCATAGCGCGGAGCGACCTCAGCGAGGGCGACTGGCGTGGTCATGGCCGTGCCGGCAATGGTGGAGCAAGCCACGGCAGCCTTGCCGTTACCACCGCACAGGCGCTCGAAGGCAAAGGTAATGGGACCGACGACAAACAGCGTGACAAGGCCCAGCAAGATGCCGGAAATACCGCCGGTGATAAAGCTCGACAGGCTCATGGACGCACCGAGCTGAAAACCAATGACGGCAATCGCGGGATTGGCACCGGGAACCAGCAGGTTCTTGATAAACGGGAACAGGTTGCCCAGAACCATACCGATGACAAGCGGCAGGATGGAGCCGACGATGGTGCCCAGCGGGATATTAGCAAGACCCGAAACGCCCAGGATGATCATGGTGACGGCGGGGCCGGCCGTAAAGAAAAGGATACCCACGGCGCCCTGCTCGGACTCATCGCCGAACTCGCCCATGATGCCCGTGTAGAGCGCCATGTTGCAAAACGTGATGCCGCCGATGATAGACACGGAGCTCAGGCCCAGGAAGTTGTCGTTAAAGAAATATGCCACACCCAAGCCAAGGGCCGCCGCGACAACAAGCTTGGGAATCAGCACGACGATGCCGGTCTTGATGGCGCCCGGCGTGGACTTAAAGCTGATGCCGGCGCCCACAAACAGCAGAATCGCGGCGACGATGGTATTGGAGCCACCGCGGCAGGCAGCCGTAAAGAAGCCGCCGATCTCAAAGACCTGCGGGCAGAAGGTGTTGAGCAAAAGGCCGACGATCATGGGATAGATCATGATGTCGCCCGGGATACGCGGGACCTTGAATTTCTTTTGCTCGTTGGCGGTTGCTTCCTGCGCCATGAAACCCCCATTTCCGCTGACGGGGAACAAAAGCCCACGTCATGCTTTGCTACAGTAAAGTTTGACCATGGTACCAGAAGAAGCAGACCAGCTCGATGAGAAATTCGATTCGTTAGGCCAGAGCAGCAAACGCGCCTTGCTCTTACACGAGACTCAAGACGATATAGAGCACAATGCCCGAAACGCAGCACCACAGCATCGACTTTGTCTTGATTGCCACCACCACGACGCCGGCAGCCGCGATCCAGGGAATCAAGCCCTGCCACAGGCCGGCGTCGAAAGCGCCGGGGCTTATCAAGTCGTTGGCGACCAACGCCGCAAAGGCGGCCGGCGGAATGTAGCCCAAGGCCTCGGTAACGCGGGGCGACAGCGTTCGTCCACGCAAGGCAAACGCCGGGGCGATGCGGAAGAACGCGATGGCCGCCCACGACGACAGCCACAGGACCAAAAACTCATTAACGGGCATCGCGGGCACCCCTTCCATCCGTAAGGGCATCGCACACGAGTGCCACGGCGACACCGACGAGCACGCTCACCGGCACAGCGACATTCGTCCACCCAAAAAACTTGCATATAGCGACGGATACCGCAGCCAAAACGGCGGCCACGACATTGCCGCGCGACAATCGCTGCGAAAAGAGCAGGCAGATAAAGAGCGATGTGCAGACAAAACCTGCAATAGCGGTGGGAACATCGATGACGGCGCCGACAACGGCGCCCATCGTGCATGAGACGCCCCAAGTTGCGATGAGGATCACGTTGAGCGCAAAGGACTCGCGTGGGCCCCAGTCATCCCCCTCGACCAACTTGGCTAGCGAGATGCCGTACGCCTCTTCGGTGAGCGTCGCGGCAACCGCCAGCGTTTGACGCTTCGAGGCACCCGTCAGATGCGGTGCGATCGATGCTGAATAAAGTGCGAAGCGTGAGGAGATCGCGGCGACGCTTGCGACGATCGATGCTGCCGGCACGCCCGCCAGCCACAGGTTGCAGACCATAAACTGCCCACTGCCTGTCACGAACGTGCTACTCAGGGCAAAGACCATCCAGGGCTCCATTCCCGTCTGCGCCATAATCATTCCGCACGGCGCGCCAATCGCAACATAGGTAAGCATCACCGGCCAGACAGTTTTAACGATTTTGAACACCATAACGTTCCTTATCCCGACAAGGCATCCGAGCCGCATGTAACGATGCGGCAGAATTATCGTCCGACGGCAACCGAGTTCACCTACAATTGCCACCGGATCGAAAGACACAACTTTTTAGGAAGTCATTATGACAGCTATCGATCGAACGCGGGCAGCCAGGGCCTTCAAGACCTATACCGATGCCTACGATGCCACCAATCCGCGCATCGCACTCAAAATCGAGCACACGTACCACGTGGCGGAAGCGTGCGATGCCGTGGCGCGCGAGCAGAACTGGTCGACAGAGGATATTGACCTGGCCTGGCTTTGCGGCCTGCTGCACGATATGGGCCGCTTTGAGCAGCTGCGACGCTGGGACACCTTTAAAGATGCCGAGAGCATGAGCCATGCAGCGTTGGGCGTCGAGGTTCTCTTTGGTGAGAACCCCGCCGATGCGCCCGCCACAACAAGCATCCGCGACTTTATCGATGACCCGGCAGAAGATGAGCTCATCCGAGCGAGCATTGCCTATCACAGCGACTTTCGCCTACCCGAGAAGCTCGACGAGCGCGCGCGGCGCTTCTGCGATATCGTGCGCGACGGCGATAAGGTCGACATTATGCGCACCATCGCCGACAGCACCGTCGATACTATCCTCAAGGTGGACGAGAAGACGTTTCTCGCCAGCCATTTCTCATCGCCGACACTTGCCGCCTTTGATGAGCGTCGCTGCGTCTCGCGCGATGAGCGCGAAGAGCCGGCAGACTTCCTGGCAGGGCTCATCTGCTTTATGTTTGAACTTGTCTATCCCGCAAGCCGCGCGCTGGCGCGCGAGCAGGGCGATATCTACCGCCTGCTCGACGCACCCTTTGGCATTAAACGGCCCTTTACCGATCCCGCCACGCAAGCGACCTGGGAGCGCCTAAAGGACGAGATGCGCGACTGGCTGGCGCGCGCCTAGCGCTCAAGCTGGGCCAGCAGCTCCTCGACGACCTCGACGGCGTCCCCAACAACCTTGTACTGGGCAGCACCGAAAATGGGGGCATCCGGGTCCTCGTTGATGGCGATGATGCACTCCGCCCCACCGATGCCGGCAAGATGTTGGATGGCGCCCGAAACACCGATACTCACGAGAAGTTTGGGCGAAACCGATACGCCCGTCTGGCCAATCTGATGGCGATACTCCAACCAGCCGGCCTCCACGACAGGTCGCGTGCAGCCAAGCTCGGCTCCCAGAGCCTCGGCGAGCTTTCGCATCAGGGGCAGATTCTTCTTGGAACCAATGCCGCGACCCACCACGACCAGGCGCTCGGCATCGGCGATCGAAGCCTGCTGTCCCCACTCCTCGGCGGGAATCGAGATCTCGACACGAGCTTTGACGTCTTCTGAAAGCGTTACCTGGGTAATCGTTCCAGAACGGCTGTAGTCGAAGTCGGGCGCCTTAAAAATACCGGGGCGCACCGTGGCCATCTGGGGTCGGTGATTGGGGCAGATGATGGTGGCCATCAAGTTGCCGCCAAACGCCGGGCGCGTCTGCTGCAGTAGGCCCGACTCCGCATCCATCGAAAGCACGGTGCAGTCGGCCGTAAGACCCGTCTGCAAACGCACGGCAACGCCGGGTGCCAGTTCGCGACCAAAAGCGATCGCACCATATAGGATGGCCTCGGGTTTGCGTTCGGCTAC
>URTZ01000115.1 GCA_900550825.1 uncultured Collinsella sp.
CCTTGGCGTGGGCATCGTCGTCGCAGCGAACGACCGTGGCGATGACGGGGATGTCGGCGATGTTGGTGATGTGCTCGACCATCTCGGCAGTAGCGGGGGAGTTGACCACGCAGCCCGCCGCGCCCTGCATCTCGGAGACGGCTGCCATCTGCACGGAGCGCTTACCGGTCGTAGTTCCGCCGCCCACGCCTACAAAGACCGGGCACTCGGCGACGGTCAACAGCGCTTGCGTAATGGCGGGCTGCGGCGTGAAAGGGTAGACCGCAAAGACGGCATCGGCGTTGGAGTTGCGGATAACCGCGACGTCGGTGGTGTAAATGAGCGATTTGATACGACGGCCGAAGAGCGTAAAGCCGCTGGCCTCCTCGATCTCGTCGGGCATGCGGAGGGCCGCCTTGCGCAAACGCCCGTCGATGGGCAGCGGCTCCATGGGGAGCAGTCCGTTGGGGGTCACGGCTACCTGGGGCTCGGTGAACTCGTCTGCGAGCTCGACCTCGGAGAAATCGACCGAGGCGACGATGTCCTCGTGAATCTCGGCGGGCACATCGATGGGAGCTTGGTCGTTTGTCGCGGCGGGCGTGTCGAAGGAGCTGGTGCCGACGAAGGCGTCGACGCGCTCGTTTAGATCGTTGAGGGTATCCATGGAGGCTCGATTCTATGTGATAACGGCCGGCGCGATGCAGCCGGAATAGCGAATGCTAAATCGTTTGACGAGTTGATTTTTCCCCGCCGCGCCATCCGTTAGACCGAAGGGCCGGCGAACGTGAAGGAGCTGTGGTGGCGGGTATCGAGGTGCTATCTTGAAAGTCCCGTTTAAAAGAGAGGTGACGCGGTATGGAATTTTCGGCAATGTTGGGCTCGATTGGTCTATGCGTGGGCGCAATCGTAGCCGCCGCGGTCATCTACTTTGTGGTCACGGCCATTAAGGGCAAAGGGGCCGAACGCAAGGAGCGCGCGATGTTTAAACAGCATCGCGACCAGCAGGGCAAACGCGCACGGAGATAGCTTGTTGAGTTTTGGATCCGTGCGCTAGCTGCGTTTTCGGATCAGGGCGATGTAGAAGCCCTCAAAGTCGCGGCTAGGCGGAATGGTCAGCGTGCCGGGCAGGCCGTTGGCGATGGCCGATACCTGACCCGCAGCAATGGCCTCGGTCAGGGCGTTGGACTCGATGTGCGGCTCCTCACCAGCTTCCTGGGCGCGGCGTGCTTCACTTTCGCTTGGCGTGCCGTCGAGGGGGATAAGCTCGCAGTCCATATGCTTGTCGAGGGCCTCTTGCAGGGTGTCCTCGTTTTCCTGCGGCAAGATCGAACAGGTGGAATAGACGAGCGTGCCGCCCGGTTTGAGGGCTCCCATGGCACGGTCCAGAAGCGCGCGCTGTGAGCGGGCGCACTTGCTCAGCAACTGCTCGGTCAGGCCGCGCAGGCTTTTCTCGTTGCCGCTGATGACGGTGCCCGTGCCGGTGCAGGGAGCGTCGAGCAGGATGCGGTCAAAGCGGAAGAACTCGTCGAGCTCGCGTGCGTCGATGCGCATGACGGGCACGTTTTTGGCGCCTTGGCGGTGGAGGTTGGCTTCGAGCTTCTCGGCGCGGGGAATGCTCATCTCGCAGGCCGTGAGGTGTGCCTGGCCCTGGGTGAGGGCGGCGATCTGCGTCGTCTTGCCGCCAGGGGCTGCGCACATGTCCAGGATGTCCTCGCCTGCCTGGGCGCCCAACACCAAAGGCGGCATCATGGACGACAGGCTCTGTAGGTAGATCTTGCCGTCGCGGTAGATGTCGAGGTCCCATAGGTCGGAAACCTGGGCCTCGGGCAGGATAAAGGCGTCCGGATACCAAGCGACGGGGTTGTGGGCGATGCCGGCGGCACCGAGCGCCGCAGCGATGTCCTCGGCGGTTGCCTTGAGCGTGTTGGCGCGCAGCGTGACCGGGCGTGTGACCGCGGCGCCAAAGCCCTCGATCATGAGCTCGGCATCGGCGGGGGCATAGGCGCCGGCGACCGTGTCGACCATAAAGCGCGGCAGGTCGGCGGCGCAGGGAAGGGCGGCAAGCTGGTCGGAAAGCTCGGTAGCGGCAAACTGCCTGAGCTTGAGCTCGGGCTTAACCTGCTTTTTCTGCTTACGACGACGCGGCTTGGACATCCGTCTTTCCTTCCACCTAAATGATTATTCTGGGACGGGGATTAAATAATCATTCCATGACTCCCGTCACAAAAAGACTGTACTGTGGCGCCCGGGAATGATTTTTTAATCCCCGTCCCAGAATAATCATTCCCGGGCGCGTTGCTACTAGCGTGCTTTAGTACTGGCTCTCGTGCTTGCTGAAGAAGTCGAAGCGCGGGGGCAGCGGCTTCACGCGGTGGTCGCCGGGCTTCTCGCCCAGGCTCTCTACGAACTCGTCCGTGGAGGCAAAGATGTTATCCCAGCTAAAGAAGGCGACCGGATCGACGTCGAAGTACTCGCAGATGAGTTCGCAGCCGGCCGGGACGATACCGTGCATCAGGACGGTCGCCACGCGCAGCTCGGTAAAGGCATCAACCAGGGCCTGCGTCATCGCTGCGTTTGCTTCGTCGCCCTCGAGCTTGTTGGCGGCCTTGGAGGCGTCGCTCCAGCGCTTGTTGGCGGCGCGCAGGTAGTCGTCGCACACGGCAAGCGCGCGGTGCGTCTCGAACTTGTACATGGCCTGCTCAAAGGCAAGAGCTGCCTGCTCGGCAGCCTCGACCACGGCGGCAGAGGCGGCACCGGCGGGGATGCAGCCGTTGCGGTAGGGGCTCTCGTCGCCTTCCTTGACGGCGACGCCGTAGAAGCAGCTGCGGGCCAGACGGTTGAATACGCCGGTCAAAAGGGCGCTCTCCTTAAGGGCCGGATCGATAACGCGCTTGTCGTCGCAGGCGCGCACCTCGTTGCCGTCCTTGTCCTTGCCGGTCACACGCGTGTCGTATGCCTTGGGGCTAAAGCTCACCGGCTTTTCGGACAGGCCGAGCGACAGCCAGTGCGCGCGCATCTGCTCGCAGGTGTAGTGGTTGAGTAGGTCGTCTGCCGGCGGGGGAGGCGTCTGCGAGGACGAGCTGGCCTTTTTGCCCATGTAGAGCAGGTGGTAGCAGGCGCTGACGGTGCTCTGCGTGAGGTCCCAGCCCAGGGCCTCCCACATGGCGGTCTGCGCGATGCAGTAGAAGTAGATGTTGTCCTGACCGATAAACTGGTAGATCTGTGCGTCGTCCGAGCACCACCAGTCGCGCCAGTCGAGCGAGCTGTGCTGGTAGGTGGGCGCGGGCACCTGTGTGGAGTCGGCAGCGGGCTCGCCCATGAGGGCGGCATCCTGGGCGGCGACGCCCTCGGTCACGCCGGCGGCCTTGGCATCGCGCGCGAGCACGGTACGCGTATAGCTGATGGGCGCCCACAGGCTCTCTGGCCAGCACCAGCAGGTGACGTCGGAAACGCCGTCGACCTGGGGCACCGGAACGCCCCAGTCGATGTTGCCGGTGATGCGGAAAGGCACGAGCGCTTTGCCGCTGCGGAAGCGCACGCCGCCGTTGGCGAGCACCGCATGGGCGTCGTCGCGCTCCTTCCAGCTGGGGAAGGTGACGGTAAAGCTGCTCTTGTTTCCCTCGGGCTCCAGCACGGTGTGCTCGGGCAGCTGGTCCTCGACGGCATCGAAGGCCTCGCGGAACTTGTTTTGGATATAGAGCTGGGCCGGCAGCAGCCACTCCTCCATGGTCTTGGAGACCACGGAACGAACCTGCGGGTTCTGGGCGAGCTTGGCGGTGTAGGTCTTCATAAAGTCGAGGTAGGCCGGCAGGTCGAAGTAGAGGTTGTCGACCGGGCGCAGCTCGGGCACCTCGCCGGTGAGCTGGCTCTTGGGTGCGATGAGCTCCTCGGGCTCAAACTGGTGACCCAGGTCGCACTCGTCGGCATAAGCCTTCTCGGACTTGCAGCCCTGGATGGGGCAGCGGCCGATCACTTGGCGGCCGTTGAGGAACGTGCCGGCCTTGGCGTCGTAGAACTGCAGCGTGGAGCGCTTGGAGATGGTGCCCTGTTCGTGCAGACGCTCGATAATCTCGGCGGTCACCTCGTTGTGAATCTGCGCAGCCGGCTCAAGGCCCGAGCCGCCGTAGATATCGCAGCTGATGTTGTAGTTGTTGAGGGTCGCGGCCTGGCGGGAGTGATTGGACTCGACATACTCGGCGATGGACTTGTCGTAGCCCTCGTTCTCCTTGAGCTTGCGGTAGCTCTCCATGATGGGCGAGCCATAGCAGTCGGTGCCCGAGGTGAAGATGACGTTCTCGCGGCCCAGACGGTCGCGCAGGAAGCGGGCGAAGAAGTCGGCCGGGACAAAGACGCCACCGACGTGGCCAAAGTGAAGGCCCTTGTTGCCGTAGGGCTCGCCGGCGGTAACGATGGCGCGGCGCGGCCAGCTGGGACGGTCGTTCATGGAGTATTTGGATGCCATGGGACTCCTTCGCATATGGTGAGAGCGCGGCCGGGCGCAAGGCCTGGCGACGCGGTGGTCAATTCGTGCATATCGTTCGACATTATCGCACATGCGGACGGGTACGTGGCAGGGGCGCTATCCTAAGATGCTATGAATGAGATTTCCAACATACATGCGTTTGAAGACGAGGATTTTCTGCACGCTTGCTTTGTGTGGGGGATGGTCGTAGTCGGCGTGTTTGCCGTGTGCTTGGTGCCGGTGTTTATGTTGCTGGGTGGGCCTGCAGACTTGGATGCGGCTGACGCGGGCGGCTGGATGGCTGTCGTGGGCTGGATAGTCGGCTTGGCTGCGGTTTCTGCGGCGTCATTTGCCGTGCACGAGCTGGTGCACGGTGTGTTTTTTAAGCTGCTGGCGCCTGCGGGCGCGAAGGTGACCTTTGGGGCGAATCGCGAGACGGCGATGATCTATGCCTGCGCCGAGGGCGTTGTGTATTCGCGCCGGCGGTACATGGCGGTTTGCCTGGCACCGACGGCTGTTGTGACGACAACGCTTGCCCTGGGGTTTGCGTTTTCGGGCTATCCGCTGCTGTGCTATCTGGCGGCCGGCTTGCATTTGTCAGGCTGTGTGGGCGACTGGTATTACGTGCGGACCATTTTGCGCGACCGCCGCATTGTCGCCTGCGAGGACACGTCCTTCGGCGTGCGCTTTTTCGGGTGAGGAGATGTCGATGAAGCCGTTGTTGTTGCACGCCTGCTGTGCGCCGTGCTCTCTTGAGCCGGTCCGCCTGCTGCGCGAGGAAGGGTTTGAGCCCACAATCTGCTGGACCAACCCCAATATTCAGCCGCACGATGAATGGCAGCGGCGTTTGGACGAGCTGCGCCGGTGGTGTGCCGATGGCGACATCGAGCTTATCGAGGCGGGGGAGGACCGTGAGCGCTGGGAGGCCGGCGTGGCACCGCTGGGTGCCGATCGGCCCCGTCGCTGTCGTGCGTGCTATGCCCTGCGCTTGGCCGAGGCGTGCCGCGTGGCCCAGGAGCGTGGGTTTGAGTTTGTGGGTACGACGCTCGCCGTCTCGCCGTATCAGTTGTTCGAAACCTGCAATGATGTGTTGGAGCGTCTGGCTGCCGCCCGCGGTCTCACTCCGGTGATTCGCGATTTTCGTCCGTATTACCCCGAGGCGACACGCCGTTCGCGCGAGCTGGGCATGTATCGGCAGAACTACTGTGGTTGCCGCTTCTCGGCTGTCGAGGCGGCCATGGACCGCGCCCGCATCCGCGACGAGCGCAAAGCGTCCAAAAAGTAGTTCATTTGGGACGTCAGCCTGCTAGGATGTAGAGCGGACTTTAGCTATATAAGGAGTATCCGACGTGTCTATGCGTACCGATGATTTTGACTACAACCTTCCTGAGGAACTGATCGCCCAGGCTCCAGCCGAGCCGCGCGACTCCTGCCGCCTGCTGGTGGTGGATCGCAAGGGCTCCCAGGCGGGAACGCCGCTGGAGCACGGCGGTACCGTTGAGCACCGCATCTTCCGCGACATCATCGACTATATCGAGCCGGGCGACGTGCTCGTCATCAATCAGACGCGCGTGATGCCGGCCCGTCTGATCGGTCGTAAAACGGGATCGGGCGGCGTGGTCGAGACCCTGCTGCTCAAGCGCCGCGAGGACGTGGATCCGCTGGGCCATGTTTGGGAGTGCTTGGTCAAGCCGGGCAAGCGCCTGAAGCCCGGTGCTCATATTGAGTATCCCGCCGGTGGCGCCCATGCGCCCGAGGGGGCTCCCGTGGTGCTGACGGCCGAGGTTGTCGACTTTGTCACCGATAGCCGCGGCGGCCGCCTGGTACGCTTTGA
>URTZ01000116.1 GCA_900550825.1 uncultured Collinsella sp.
AACTGCGGGAATGGCCTATTTGCTCAATGTGTTCGGCTGAGATCGGAAATCAACCTTGCAATAAGAGGAGAGCCATGTCGAAGCAAGCGGTCGTTGGAATCTTGGCGCATGTCGATGCCGGCAAGACCACGTTGGCCGAGGCCATGCTATTCAACGCGGGCCGCATTCGCAAGCGCGGCCGCGTGGACAATGGCGATTCGCATCTGGATACGAACGAGATTGAGCGCGAGCGCGGTATTACGATCTTCTCGTCGCAGGCTGTGCTCGACCATGGCGATACTCACGTCATGCTCGTGGATGCGCCGGGACATGTCGATTTTTCTGCCGAGGCGGAGCGCACGCTGCGCGCACTCGACTACGCGATTTTGGTTGTGGGCGCCAACGACGGCGTGCAGGGGCATACCGAAACCCTGTGGCGCCTGCTTGCGCGCTATGACATCCCGACGTTCATCTTTATCAATAAGATCGATCTTGAGAACCCTGGTCGCGATGCGCTGCTGACGCAGCTCGGCCAGCGTCTTTCCGAGGGCTGTCTGGATGCCGAAGATTTGCTGGCGGGCGGCGCTGTGCAAGAGGATGCTGCGGCGTTGGACGAGGTGGCGCTCGATGAGTTTCTTGAAGCAGGCGAGTTGTCTGCCGAAACGTTGTCGCGGCTCGTCGCGGAGCGCAAGCTGTTCCCCTGCTTTGCCGGCTCGGCGCTCAAAGACCAAGGCGTGGCGGAGTTACTCGACGGTATGTGTGCTTTGATGCGCGAGCGGGCATGGTCCCAGGAGTTCGCCGCACGCGTCTATCGCGTGAGTCGTGGAGACCGTGGTGAGCGCCTTGCCTGGGTTAAGGTGACGGGCGGTGTGCTGCGTGCAAAACAGGTGATTGAGGGGCGCTCCGGTGTCGAGGCATGGGAGCAAAAGATCGATCAGGTCCGTATCTATAACGGCGAGAAGTACGAGCTTGTCCAAGAAGTTGCTGCTGGCGGCATCTGCGCCGTAACGGGCCTTGCGCACGTTCACCCGGGTGATGCCTTGGGCGCGGAGCCCGCGGGCGATGCGCCTGTCATAGCGCCGGTTCTCACCTATACGGTGCTGCCGGGCGAGCACGATGTCCATACGGTGTTCCAAGCGCTGACCGAGCTTGCCGATGAGGACCCCATGCTCGGCGTAAGCTGGAACACGCATCTTGAGCAGATTCATCTGCAGTTGATGGGTGCGGTGCAGCTCGAGGTCGTGCAGCGCGTGCTAGCCGATCGCTTTGGCCTCGTGGTTGAGTTTGAGCCTGGCGGCATTCTCTATAAGGAGACTATTTCGCAGCCGGTCGAGGGCGTGGGCCACTTTGAGCCGCTGCGCCACTATGCCGAGGTACATCTGCGTTTGGAGCCGTTACCGGCGGGCTCGGGCGTGCAATTTGGCACCGTGACCTCGACTGACGAGCTCGACTTGAACTGGCAGCGTCTGGCGCTCACCAACGCCATGGAGCGCAATCACCTGGGCGTGCTGACCGGCTCTCCCATCACCGATGTGCGCATTACGCTCACGGGCGGCCGCGCGCATGCCAAACACACCGAGGGCGGCGATTTTCGCCAGGCCACGTACCGCGCGATTCGCCAGGGGCTCATGCAGGCGCGTGAAGCCGGCGCGGCGGTGCTGTTGGAGCCGTGGTATCGCTTTGAGCTCGAGGTGCCGGGGGAGTGCGTGGGTCGTTCGTTGTCGGATGCCACGCGTATGGGTGCTGAGTACGAGCCGCCGACGATGGCGGGCGACCGGGCGAAGCTTGGGGGCCGCGTGCCGGCATCCGAAGTGCAGGATTACGCGCTGGAGGTGGCTGCCTACACGAGCGGTCGCGGACATCTGTACCTAGAGTTTGCCGGCTATGCAGCTTGCCATGATGCCGAGCGCGTCATCGAGACGGCCGCCTATGAGCCCGAGGCCGATCTGCCCAACACGCCCGACTCGGTCTTTTGCTCTCACGGCGCTGGCTACACCGTCAAGTGGTACAACGTCCCCGAGGCAGCCCACGTAAAGGTCGATCCCGCCACCTTTCGCCCCTGGCGGGCAGCAGATGCCGAGTTTTTCGGCCACATGTGACAAAGGGACAGCCCCTTTGTCATATGCTATTGGTATAACTCGGTACAAGTTGGTATAACTATTACCGGGGTTTGCCAATCCGAGGAGGCCGACATGAATCCAAATCCCTTTAAGCCCACGGCTGGCAAGCGGCCTCCGATACTCATCGGCCGCGAGTCGGTCATCGAAGATTTCGAGGAAGGACTCGATAACGGCGCCGGAGCGCCGGGTAGGCTCATGCTCATTACGGGAAACCGCGGCTGTGGCAAGACGGTTCTCCTGCGGGAACTGCAACGTCTCGCCAACGAGCGCGGATGGACGGTTGTCTCCGATTCCGCCTCGCTTGGCTTATGCGACCGCTTGGCCGACGCGCTTCGCTCGAATAAACCCGTTGTGACGTCAATGGAGTTTGGGCCGTCGTTTGGCCGGATGTCGGTCGAGGCGGCGCGAGCAAAGGGCGAAACGTTGCGAGGGCTGGTCAACGAGCGCCTCAAGAAACTCGGGCCGGGAAAGGGCTTACTGTTTGCGATTGACGAGGCCCAATCTGCGTCTATCGAGGAACTGGCGGCTCTTGCCGTTCTCTATCAGCAAGTGCTCGGAGATCAAGATGCCACGGGCTTGTCCGATAGCGACCAGCGCGGTCTTGCGCTGGTGTTCGCCGGCTTACCCAGTATGGTTGATGACTTGCTCGAAGAGCCGAGCGTGACGTTTTTGCGGCGTGCTCAGCAGCGTACGCTGGGGGCGATTTCTTTGCCCAAAGTGCGCGATTCGTATATCCAGACGGTCAAAGACGCTGGTCTTTACGTTGATGCGGAGACGGCAGACCTCGCGGCGCGCAAGAGCATGGGGCATCCCTATATGGTTCAGCTGGTGGGATATTACATGTGGCGCTCTGCTGTCCGGCGTGACTCGCGGGTCATTGAAGAGCGCGATGTTGAGGCTGGGCACGCGGATGCCGTCTCCGAGTTCTACGAAGCGGTTGACGCGCCTCTGTATTACGGGCTGCACAGTCCGCAGCGCCTCTTTATCGAGGCCATGGCGGCTGACGGGGGCAAACCGACTCGCATGGCGGATATCATTGAGCGTTGCGATCGCACCCAAAGCTGGGCGAGCAAATATCGCGCAAGCCTGATTCGCGAGCGCGTCATCGAGGCTGCCGGATACGGCCTCGTCCGGTTTACCGTGCCCATGCTGGGCGCGTACATTCGCGATCGAGTTATATGGCATGAGTAGGGTGATAAAGGTGACGGAACAGAAGATGAACCCGCAGGCTATCGAGGTGCGTGGCGCGCGCGTCCATAACCTCAAAGACATCGATATCGATATTCCGCTGGGAAAGCTCGTGGGCATTGCCGGCGTGTCGGGTTCGGGCAAGAGTTCGCTGGCGCTGGGAGTTCTTTATGCCGAGGGCTCGCGCCGCTATCTGGAGGCGCTGTCGACCTACACGCGCCGCCGGATGACGCAGGCCGCCAGAGCCAGCGTCGATGACGTGCTGTACGTTCCTGCGGCGCTGGCGCTGCACCAGCGCCCGGGCGTGCCCGGCATCCGCAGCACGTTCGGCACGGGGACAGAGCTCCTGAACAGTCTGCGGCTCATGTATTCCCGCCTCGCCAGCCACCGCTGCCCCAACGGGCACTACCTGCCGCCGACGCTGCTGGTCGCCGCGGGCAAGGAGCTGACCTGCCCGGAGTGCGGCGTGCATTTTTACGCACCGAGCGCCGAGGAGCTGGCCTTCAACTCGCAGGGCGCGTGCCCAAGATGCGGCGGCACGGGCAGTGTGCGCACGGTGGACATGGCGTCCCTGGTGCCGGATGATTCGCTCACGATCGACGAGGGGGCGGTGGCGCCATGGAACAGCCTCATGTGGTCGCTGATGACGGACGTCTGCCGGGAGATGGGCGTGCGCACGGATGTGCCGTTTCGCGACCTGACGGAGCGGGAGAAGGACATCGTCTACCATGGCCCGGCGGAGAAAAAGCACATTTTCTACCACGCCAAAAACTCCAATCAGGCGGGAGAGCTGGACTTTACTTATTTTAATGCCGTCTATACCGTGGAAAATGCGCTTGCCAAGGTCAAGGACGAGAAGGGCATGAAGCGCGTCGAGAAGTTTCTGAAAGAGGACGTGTGCCCGGACTGCCATGGCACGCGCCTGTCCGCTGCGGCCCGCGCGCCGAAGCTGCGGGGCATTTCACTGGACGAAGCGTGCACGATGACGCTCTCGGAGCTGTATGACTGGGTGCAGGGCGTGCCGGACAGCCTGCCGGAGGAGATGCGCCCCATGGCGGGGAGCATCTGCGAGGCTTTTACGGGCACGGCGCGGCGGCTGCTCGACCTGGGGCTCGGCTACCTGACGCTCGACCGCTCCGCGGCGACGCTCTCGACCGGCGAGCGGCAGCGGATGCAGCTGGCCCGCGCCGTGCGCAACCGCACGACCGGCGTGCTCTATGTGCTCGATGAGCCGAGCATCGGTCTGCACCCGGCCAACATCGTGGGCCTCACCGGAGTGATGCACGACCTCGTGGCGGACGGAAATTCCGTCATTCTCGTCGATCACGACACGCAGATCCTGAAGGAATCCGACTGGATCATTGAGATGGGGCCGGAGGCCGGCGCAAAGGGCGGTCGCGTCATTGCACAGGGCACGGTGTCCGCAGTCGCGGCAGATCCCGCCTCACAGATCGGACCGTTTTTGTCCGGAGCACCGGAGGCACCCTTGCGCCCGCGCGCCGGAAAAGCGAACCTGTTTGCGCACGGAACGATTCGCCTGTCCACGTCGCAGATCCATACGGTCAAGCCGCTGGAGGTCGCCATTCCCAAGGGGCGGCTGACGGTCGTGACCGGCGTGTCCGGCTCGGGCAAGACGACCATGGTGCTCGAGAGCCTGATCCCCGCGCTGGAGGCCGGTATCCGCGGCAGCGCGCTGCCGCCGCACGTCCGGGCGGTCAGCGCCGAGGGCATCGCACACGTCAAGCTCATCGACGCGACGCCCATCGGCATCAATGTCCGTTCCACCGTGGCCACCTATGCCGGCGTGCACGACGAACTGCGCAAGCTCTATGCCCGGTCGCCGGATGCGAAGGCGCGCGGCTGCAAGGCCGGCGATTTTTCCTACAATACCGGCTCGCTGCGCTGTCCCGGCTGCGACGGTACGGGCGTGGTGAGCCTGGACGTGCAGTTTCTGCCGGATGTGAGCATCCCCTGTCCGGACTGCCGCGGCTCGCGTTACGCACGCGCGGCTTATGATATCCAGCTGACGAACAAGGCGGGACAGTCCGTTTCCCTGCCGGAGCTGATGGACATGGACGTCAACACCGCGCTCCCGTTCTGCGCCGACAGAAAAACGGTCAGCCAGAAGCTGCAGGTGCTGCAGCAGCTCGGCCTCGGCTACCTCACGCTCGGTGAGGAGACGCCGAGCCTCTCCGGCGGCGAGGCGCAGCGGCTGAAGCTGGCCAGCGAGATCGGGCGCATCCAGACGGATTCCGTGTTCGTGTTCGACGAGCCAAGCATCGGCCTGCACCCGCTGGATGTGCGGGTGCTGCTGGGCGTGTTCCAGGCGCTGCTCGATCGCGGCGCGACCGTCGTCGTCATTGAGCACGATCTCGATGTGATCCGCAGTGCCGACTATGTCATCGACATGGGCCCCGGCGGAGGTGATGCGGGCGGCCGTATTGTCGCCGCCGGCACGCCGGAGGAGATCCGGCAAGATCCCGGCAGCATCACGGGCAGATATCTTTGAGGGCAGCAAAAAACCGCCGCTTCCGTAATGGAAAGCGGCGGTTCCTATTTGTATTTGCTCAGAACTTGATGTCGGTGGGCTTGCGGTCGAACATGGTGTTGACCTGCTTATAGAGCCAGCCCATCAGCTTCTGGTCCAGATTCCAGAAGTACACCACAAACAGCGCACCGACGACGGTGGCGGAAGTGGTGAGCGTCTTTTTCAGGACTTTTGCAACCACAGGATTCATAGTTTGCTCCTTTCCGGCCGGGGTGGCTTACTTCTTGGCGAGACCCTTCTGGCGAGCGTACTCGGCAGCACCCAGAGCGCCCATCAGCTGCGGGTCGGTCTTCAGCTCAACGACTTTGAACTTCAGCACGTGCTCGATGGCCTGCTTCAGGCCGGCGTTCTTCGCGCAGCCGCCCGTCAGCGTGATGCTGTCGGTGGCGCCGGCCTTCT
>URTZ01000117.1 GCA_900550825.1 uncultured Collinsella sp.
CGAGTGGCGGGCACGGGGCCGAGCCATTCGCGGTGGCATAGATGCTGCTAGTGTAGCACGCGCAGGTGGGCGACATTCAATTTAAGCTCCGTCTGGGGTCTGGACCTTGCGTCCGGCCTAGCGCTTCTTCTTGTTCTTCTTCTGCTTGCGCTGCTTGCCCTTGGTCTCCTGGGGCTTGTCGCCCTGCTTGGCCTCGGCGGCGGCCTTCTCGGCCTTCATTTTCTTCTTCTTGGTCTCGATGCGGAGTTTTTTGTTGATGCGCGCCTTAAGGAAGGGGCCGAACTGTTCGGCATCGCCACGGACGAAGGTGTCCTTGGGGATCGTCACGCCCTGGTCGGCGAACATGGCCACAAAGATGCGCTCGCCGTCGAGCACGTGGTCGAGCTTGTCAAACGGGAAGAACCGTGACTTGCCGCTCTTGCCCCAAACCATCAGGCCGTCCTCGTTGGCGGCGACGCGGCGATAGCGGCCACCCATGGACTCGTCGGCCTCGACGGCGTCGATAAAGTCGCGGGCGAGGGTGTGGTGCAGGTTTTTGCTCCACCAGGCCAAAAAAGCGCCGAACACGATCAGCACGACGCCGAACTTGATCCAGCTGCCGCCGGCCACCAACATGCCGATGCCGATGAGCGCGGCAATCGCGGCGGCGACGTACAGGGAGCCACGGCGCCTGGGCGAGGCGACCAGGCGCGCAAAGTCGGTGACCAGGTCGTTTTCGTACTGGTACTCGTTGAGGTACAGAATGCCGTCATCGGCCGCGGCCTGCTTCTCGAGCGCGACCTCGACCTGGTCGGCTGCTTCGGAGGGAACGAGGTTGCTCTCTGCGTCTGCCATGCTCTTTGGACTCCTATCGCGGCGGGCTCGCCGTACGGGTTATTATGGAATGCAGTATGCCGTGCGACCGCATGGCCGCCGTGGCAACAAGACTCAGTATACCCGGGGGAGCACCCATGGAATCGTTGTACCGAAAGTATCGCCCGCTCACCTTCGACTCCGTGGTGGGCCAGCAGCATATCGTCTCGACGCTCGAGCACGCCATCACCGAGGGGCGCCTGTCCCACGCCTACCTGTTCTGCGGACCGCGCGGCACGGGCAAGACCACCATGGCGCGCATTCTGGCCAAGGCGCTGCTGTGCCGCAATGCCGAGGCGGCGCGCGCCGAGGGTGCAAGCGGCTGCATGCCCGACGGTACTTGCGAGGAGTGCGAGCTCATTGCCGAGGGTAACCACCCCGATGTCTACGAGCTCGATGCCGCAAGCCGTACCGGCGTGGACAACGTGCGCGAGGAGATCATCAACTCCGTCAACTTTGCCCCAGTGCGCGGCAAGTACAAGATTTATATCATCGACGAGGTCCACATGCTCACGACGGCGGCGTTCAACGCGCTGCTCAAGACGCTTGAGGAGCCGCCGGCACACGTGATCTTTGTGCTGTGCACCACCGACCCGCAAAAGATTCTGGAGACCATTCTCTCACGCTGCCAGCGCTTCGATTTCCACCGCATCGGCAACGAGGATATCGAGCATCGCCTGTCTTACGTGTGCGAGCAGGAGGGCTTCGATTACGACGACGAGGCACTCGCCATTGTGGCGCGCCATGCCAAGGGCGGTATGCGCGACGCGCTTTCCACGCTGGAGCAGCTGAGCGTCTTTGGCAACGGTTCTGTGCATGCGGACGACGCCCGCTCGCTTTTGGGCGAGGTTTCGGACCAGATTCTGGGCGAGTTTTCCCGCGCCATTGCCGATCGCGATGTTGCCGAGCTCTATGGACTGATCCGTGCGCAGGTCGAGGAGGGCAATGACCTGCTGGAGCTGACGCGCGACCTGGTGGCGCATGTGCGCGACGTGTACGTTGCCTGCGTTGCCGGTGCCCGTGCCGAGCTGTTTGAGGGCGGCTCCGAGCAGGCCGAGGCGCTTGCTGCCGAGTCCGCTGCCTTTGGCGAGCATCCTGCCGACCGCCTGGCCCGCGTGCTGACGGTGCTCGACGATGCCGCACTGGAGATGAGGGGCGCGAGCGACGTGCGCCTGGTGCTCGAGATCGCCTGCACTCGCCTGGCGCGTCCCGAGGCCGATCTGACGATTGAGGCCTTGGCCGAGCGCGTGGCGCGTTTGGAAGCTAGGGTCGCCAATGCCGCGGTGCCGGCGAGCGTTGCTGCTGCTCAGACTGCCCCGGCGGCCGTTGCGGCTACGCCTGCGACGGCACAGCAGCCGACGCTCATCTCGGGTGCCCGAGCCGCTGCTCCGGCGGCACCCGCTCCCGCTGCGGCGTCCACGCACCAGGGCGGTATGCCTTGGGATCGCGGCGCTGCGACTGCTCCGGTGGCTCAGCCCGCTCCCGCACCGACTCCCAAGCCCGCGGCTCCTGCGCCGGCGCCCAAACCTGTAACGCCTGCACCTCAGCCCGTTGCGGCTCCGGCTTCCGCGCCTGCTGCATCGACCGTGTCGGTGTCCAAGCCCAACAACGCCGCCCAGGTTGCCGCCGCCGGTGCTGCCGAGACCCCCGCGGTTGAGGACGCCGGCGAGCTCCAGCGCAAATGGGCCGAGGTCGTCGAGCGCGTCAAGGCTCGTCAGGCCTCCTACGCAGGGCTTTTGCTCAACGCCCGCGCCACGGCCGACGACGGCTCCAAGCTCACGGTCTCGTTCCCCGCGGGCTCGACCTTTGCCATCAAGATGCTCGGTCGTGCCGATACGCAGTCGGTAGTCCTGCCGACGGTCTGCGCGGTCTTTGGTCGTCGCACCGTCGACTATGTCCTGGATGGGGGTGGCACGCCGGCTCCTCAACATGAGGAGCATTCTCCATCTGCACGGGCTGCGGTATCTGCGGACCCGCAACCCGTGTCCTCGGTGCCCCCTGCATCCTCGAGCGCCAGCGCGACGCAGCCAAAAGCGGCGCCGGTAGCGGCACCGACCCCGTCGGCGCCTGAACCCGCTGCGCCCAAACCGGCTGCTCCGATCCCCGCGCCCAAGTCCGCTGCCGCGCCTGCGCCCAAGTCATCCGACCTGGCCAAGGCCCCTTGGCTGCGCTCCGACAACCCTGCCGGTGCTCCTGCCACGGGCAAGCTCCCGACCGAGCCCGCGCCCCGAGCGCCCGAGCGCGCGTCCGTCCCCATGGCTCAGCCGCCTGCGCAGGCTGCGCCATGGGAATCCGAGCAGGTGCCCTACGACGATGCTATGGTCGGTGGTTTTGCTGCCGATGCCGGCGGGGACGATCTGCCCCCGTTCGACGTGCCGGGTGCGGCGTCCGCGACCAAGGCCGCTGCTGTGGCACCCGCAGCCTCTGCAAACGACGACGTCCCCGCCGCTCCCTGGGAATCCAATCCCGGCGCCGGCAGCCCCTTCGGCCACCAAGGCGCAGCTCCCAGCATTCCGCAGACCGAGGACGAGGCCAAAGCCCTCATCCGCAGCGTCTTCGGTCAGTCCACCATCTTCAAACCGGTGGAGTAGCTGTACAGGCGGGTATACTGCTCAAGAAGAGACGTCTTTGAACGGAGCGAGCTTATGATGTGGGAATATGTCCGCCTTGAGGACGATACGCAAGTTTCGTATTCCGAAGTCCGTGAGGACAACACGGTGAAGGTTGTTGTGGAGCGCCCGCGCGATTGGGGTTTTGACACGGCGGAGTGCATCTTGCCGGCATTCAATTGGGTGTCACGCGAGGGCTTTAGCGAAGCGGACCTCAAAGAACTCGATGATTTCGTGCGTAACAATGCCCCGCTCATCTTGCGTTTTGCTTACGAAGGCGGACGGGTCTATGCCTAGTCTTTTCCGACTCGGGCCGTACATCATCTTTTTCTGGACAGGGGAGAACGGCGAGCCCGTCCATGTTCATATCGCGGTCAAGCGCCCCACCGCCGAGGCGACCAAGATATGGCTTACCCGCTCCGGCGGATGCAAGCTGGCCCATAACAAGGGCGATATTCCTGCTCGGGATTTACGCGATATCATGCAGTTTGTTTCATCTAACCATGCGCTGATTTGCAAACGCTGGAAAGAAACAACCGGTGGGCTGTCGTTTTACTGTTAAGAGTCGCTTGCCGGACTTATGGCCTCTAGCTCTTCTGGGGCTCTTTGCCTGGGCGCATCTGTATTTCGGACATGTGGAGCGTGGTGCCGCGTATCTCGCATTCGAGCAGACAGGTGCGTGACGGTCGGCCTAGGATGCTGAGGTCGATGCGATACGTCGCATGGCTGTCCGTGTACTCGACTTGCTCGGCGTTAATGGTTGCTCCGATTGCCAAATAAACGCCTAGCTCGGCATCGACAATCTTGAAGTCCTTTATCTTGACCTTGAACTCTTGGTAGAGGGACGGGCTGTTGTAGTAGACGGTTCGGGTTCCGTCGGTGCACTCATCGGTCGTCTCCCATTTGACGACGGGCTGGTCCGAGCTGGCTATCAGCAGTTCTGCTCCAAAAGCTATGGCATGGGTGATGACAACCAGCAATGCCCAGCCGACAAAGAGATAGAGAACCACATATGCAACGGGGTGTTTTGAGCGGATGTTTTGGAGCGCGTTGGGGGCATTCATGGGGCACCTCCAAATTACTATCTATGGCAATCAAATTATACCCTGCCGCCATGTGCGCCGCCTCGAGCAGCGGTTCGGCATTTAGCTATTTAGTGGCGCACATGAAATGCCGGATTCGGCTCTACTAGATTGAGTGTGCGATATTATGCAACCTTGCATAATTCGACCTTGCATAATCTTTGAGTGCGGTTTGTATTGGAGGACATGTATATCGACTGAGGTAACACGTCCGCCCCGCTCGCTGGCCTCGCGCCGTGGTACGATTTTTGAGTTTGAAAGTCCCGCCGTGCTCCGGCTGCCCTTGCAGCTCGGCGTGCGGCCGCACGTAAAGGAGCCATCATGGCCGGTATGAACATGCAGCAGATGATGAAGCAGGCTCGCAAGATGCAGGAGCAGCTTGCCGCCGCGCAGGAGAACCTCAAGTCCCAGACCGTCGACGCCTCTGCCGGCGGCGGCATGGTCAAGGTGACCGTTAACGGCGAGATGGAGCTCGTCAACCTCACCATCGATCCCGATGCCCTCGATCCCGAGGACGTCGATATGCTGCAGGACATGATCATGGCTGCCGTCAACGAGGCCGTCCGCGGCGTTAACGAGCTCGCCAACAAGCAGATGGGCGCCATCACCGGCGGCCTCAACATCCCGGGCATGCCGTTCTAAGACACGCATATATATGAGTGCAAATCACAGTCTGCAAAAACTGCTCGATGAGCTGGGCCGTCTGCCGGGCATTGGTCCCAAGTCGGCCCAGCGCATCGCCTATTACCTGCTCGAGGCCGATGCCGAGGAGGCCCGCCGCCTGGCCGAGGCCATCCTGGAGGTCAAGCAGGAGGTCCACTTTTGCAGCCGCTGCTTTAACTACGCCACGGCCGACGAGTGCTCCATCTGCCAGGACCCGATGCGCGATACCACTCGCATTTGCGTGGTGGGCGAGCCGCGCGATGTCCAGGCGATTGAGCGCACGGGCAGCTACCACGGTCTCTACCACGTATTGGGCGGCGTGATCAGTCCCATGGACAAGATTGGCCCCGAGCAGCTGCACATTCGAGAGCTGCTGGCACGCTTGGGCCACGAGGACATCCACGAGGTCATCATCGCCACCAACCCCAACATCGAGGGCGAGACCACGGCGAGCTATCTGGCCCGTACCATCAAGCCGTTGGGCGTCGAGGTGTCGCGTCTGGCAAGCGGCCTTCCCGTGGGCGGCGACTTGGAGTATGCCGACGAGCTTACGCTTGGCCGCGCCATCGAGGCCCGCCGCGCGATTTAGGTGGCGAGCCTGCTCCTGCCGTATGTTTTCCTCGCGACGCACGGGGTAGTCATAATTTCCCCGTGCGACTGTGAGTTTGTTGTGCAACAAAGATGCTTCGTGTCCGCTTATCGCATGGATGCTTCCGCTCGCATCCTTAATTTGTCCATTCGTTGCGCAACCTTTTTGGTTCGCTGATACACTCAAATATGGATTCGAATGAATGCGCCGCTTCTGAGCGGCGTGTTTTTGTTTCAAGACTTTAGTCTGCTGGGCGCGCAGCGGCCAGCTTTAAACCACCCGCTACGCGGGTGGAGACAAACGGCTTTACAAAGCCACCCCTCCGACCGATATTGACGATTGTTCAGGCCGTCAAGAATTCGAGTCGAAGGGGTGGTCGCCATGGCCCAGAAGGCCTACAGCCTTTCCCACACGAAGTGGATGTGCAAGTACCACG
>URTZ01000118.1 GCA_900550825.1 uncultured Collinsella sp.
CGGTCTTTCATGCAGCAGGGGCTCTCAATGTTTTTATGTCCTGCTCATATCGTCTGTGCCGGCACTTTGGGACACTCCTTGTCATTGGTGCAAAGCAACCTCTCCTCATTGCGCCAAGCGACGTGTGCCGTTAAGCGGAGAGGCGTATTGTTGACCCATCGTTTGGGCATACAATGGCTATTGACTTGCTGCGGTGAAGGCCTGTCCGCTCCGCAGCTGTTTTCTACGGTTAAAGGAGTATGTATGTCCGTTGAGGTCATGAGGACTGTGATCGAGGCCGCCGAGGGCCGCGTGCCCGTCGACACGCTGTTTACCAATGCGCAGATCGTCGACGTGTATGGCCAGCGTGTGGCGCCCGGTAGCGTTGCCGTCAAGGACGGTGTGATCGTCGGCGTGCTCTACGACAGTCGCGACGATGCCGCCGGCGCCTACGAGGCAACTGAGGTCGTCGACTGCCAGGGCCACTATCTTGCCCCCGGTTTTATTGACGGACACTTGCATATCGAGTCCTCGAACATCCGCCCCGCCGAGTATGCTCGCATGGCCGCGACGCGCGGTACTACCACCGCCATTGCCGACAGTCACGAGATCGCCAATGTTGCCGGTCTCGACGGCCTGCGCTTTATGATTGAGGACGGTCGTCGTGCGCCCATCTCCATCAAGTACATGATGCCTTCGTGCGTGCCCGCACTGCCCGATGAGCAGGCCGGTGCCGTCATTACCGCCGCCGATATGCAGGCGTTTTTTGCCGAGCATCCGGGCGACGTTTTTGGCCTTGGCGAGATGATGAACCTGCCGGGCGTCTTTATGGCCGATCCCGAGACCTGCGCTCGTATCGACGCTGCTAACCAGACGCCGTCCAAGCAAGTCGACGGCCATGCGCCACTTGTCGCCGGCAAGGACCTCAACGCCTATGCCGCGGCGGGCATTATCGCCGACCACGAGTCGACGATCCCCGAGGAGGCGCTCGATAAGCTGTCCCGCGGCATGTATGTGATGCTGCGTGAGGGTACGTGCAGCCACGACCTGGCCAATTTGTCTCCGATGCTGCTGGAGAACCCTGCCCGCGCCCGCCGTTGCTGCTTTGCGACCGACGACCGCGCTCCCTCCGATGCTCTTTCGACCGGCATGATCGACAATGCCTGCCGCGTGGCCATCGAGGCCGGCATCGACCCGGTGGTCGCTATCTCTATGGCGTCCCTCTCCACGGCCGAGGCGTTTGGCCTGGATCACGGCTGCCGCGACCCGCACGAGCTGCGTGGTGCGATTGCCCCGGGCAAGCGTGCCGACCTGCTGGTGCTCAACGACCTGACGTTTGCTACGGCTCCGCATCGAGTATATGCCGCCGGTGCTCTGGTGGCGCAGGACGGCACTTTTGTGGGCGAGGTCGCACCCGAGATGGCCGAGGTTGCGGCCCTTGCCGATGAGCTGCGCGCCTCCGTTAAGCTGCCGAAGCTTTCGCTCGACGTGTTTGACTATGCCTTTAAGCCGGGCGAGGCCGTGATTGACGTGGTACCGGGTAAGGCCATCACGGGTATGGTCCGTCCCGAGACTGACGAGGACTTGCGCCGCATTATGCTGATCGAGCGCCATGGCCGCGGCGTGTCGCTGCAGACCGAGGGTGCCGATGGCGACGGTCCCGCTGGCTTGGGCCTGGTCGGCAAACACATCGGTCGCGGCTGGGTGCGCGGTTTCACCATCACCGGTGGTGCCATTGCCTCCACGATCGGCCATGACTCGCACAACGTGTGCGTGGTGGGCGACAACGCCGCCGATATGATGGCTGCTGTCGAGGCCGTGGGCCAGGGCGGTCACGTGCTGGTGCGCAACGGCGAGGTCGTGGCTCGTATTCCGCTGGCGCTCGGCGGCCTGATGAGCGAAGGCACTGCCGAAGACGTCGCGGCGCAGCACGACGACTTTATGGTCAAGGCGCGCGCCATGGGTATTGAGCCGCCGCTCGACCCCATTATGGGCATCATCTTCCTGCCCCTGCCGGTCATCCCGACGCTCCGCATCCGCCCCGAGGGCATGTTCGACGTCACCACCTTCACCTACGCCGACTAGTCATCGGGGACGTTCTTAAACGACTAGTCGTTGGGGACACTCTTTGGCGTGTCGCCTGACGCTGCGATTGTGGGACCTCTGGCATGTGTGAGCTATTTGCCAGGTCCTTGTGACGTTTACGCCCGCGGAGTCTTATTTGAGCTCCCTTTGGGTACGTTGGAATCGGATACACGTTCGATTCCAACAAGCCCGAAGGGAGCTTTTCTATGTTTAAACTGATTGCATCCGATATGGACGGCACGTTGCTTGACGAAAACGGCCAGGTGCCTCCCGAGACCTACGAACTGATTCTGGCGCTACACGAGCATGGCGTGCATTTCGCCGCATCGTCAGGTCGTCGCTACGATCGTCTGTGCGAGTTCTTTGCGCCCGTTCGCGACAAGATGGACTTTGTCGCCGCTAACGGCGCCCAAGTCTACGCCGACGGTAAGATGGTAGACCGCGAGGTGTATTCCCACCTGGCGATTCGAAGGCTCGCCCAAGCCGTCAGGACGTTTCCCAATCTGCATCTTGCGCTCTTTGACCGAACCAAGTCCTTCCTGCTCGATGACGAGTGCAAGTTCGTGCGTGAGGTCGATAAGGACCTTCCCAATGCCGAGCGTATTTGGGAGCTGCCCGATCCCAGCGTAAATATCATCAAAGCGAGTATCTTTTGCGACGACAGTGCGGTTATGGACAGTGCGTACGTGCTACAGCGCGAACTTGGTCAGCTCTTTACTTTTGCGCCTTCGGGCAACGCGTGGATCGATGCCATGCAGCCTGGTGTGTCGAAGGCCTCGGGTATCGCGCAGCTCGCGGAGCATTACGGCATTGGTCGTGACGAGGTCATGGCGTTTGGCGACTCGATGAACGACTACGAGATCATTCGCTTTGTCGGCACGGGCTGCGCGATGGAAAACGCGCGCCCCGCGCTTAAGGCGGTGGCCGATCGCGTGGTGGGTTGTAACCGCGACCACGCCGTCCAGCAGGAGCTCCGTCGCGTGCTGGAGAGCCTCGCCTAATCCGGCAGTTGGGGACGTTCCTTTTCTGCCGGCAGCCGGGGACAGTCCTTGCGGTTTTCCGTGGGTAGCTAAAATGGCCCCGTCCCAAATTAGCTACCCTGCCGGGTTGCTGCTGCTAGGCGAGGGCAGCCATGATGGCGTGGGCGACGCCGTCGTGGTCGTTGTCGAACTCGGTGATGGCGTCAGCGGCCTCGCGGTCCTCGGGCTCGGCGTTGATCATGGCCATGCCGTGGCCCGCCGCCTGCAGCATGGGGATGTCGTTGATGTTGTCGCCAAAGGCCCAGGCGTCGGCGAGACGCTCGCCCAGGTGCTCGCATAGCCAAGTGAGGGCCGTTCCCTTGGTAGCGCCCTCGCCCATGACCTCGATATTCATGGCGTACGAACGCGTGACCTCGATCCCGCCGAGCGAATCAAGCGCAGCCGCGATGGCGTCGCGATCGGCCGGGTCGTGCCAGTACATGGCGATGCGTTCGAGTGTCTCGACCTCGTCGATCTTGCTGTCGATATCCATGTCGATCGGTGTTCGTGTGCGCTTAAGCGAAGCCGCGATGTAGGGGTCGCCGCCACAGAACTCGTCTAGGCGCGTGTAGAGCGAGCGGGGGAGGAAGCACTGCCCGTCCGCGAAGATATCGAAGGTGACGTCATGGCCGGCGGCAATGCTATGGACGCGGTGGGCGATGGCGCGGTCGAGCGGTCGGCTCAAAATGCGCGTAGCACGTGAGGTATCGGTGGGCATACCGTCGTCGAGCTGCCAGACGCTGGCGCCGTTGGCGCAGACCGCGTAGTGTACGGCGGGGTGGGCGAGGATGGGCTCAAAGACGCCCGACAGCGGGCGCCCCGTGCAGGGCACAAACTCAATACCGCGTCGCGCAAGCTCGTCGAGCATCGCCCAGGCGGCGTCGCTCATCTGCTTATCACTCGTCAGCAGCGTTCCATCCATATCGGAAAACACAATCATTCGCTGCGATCCTTTCTACTGGCATAAAAAGCGTGGCCGAGGGCTTGGGTCCCTGACCACGCTCGAGTTCTATAACGGTCCGCGTCCTAGCGATCGGCGAGCGGCTTGTATTCCAGCGGCTCGATAACCGGGCGATACGCGGGACGGATGATGCGGTGCGCGCAGAAGAGCTCTTCCATGCGGTGCGCCGACCAGCCGGCCATGCGGGCGACGGCGAACAGCGGCGTAAAGAGCGTCTCGGGCACGCCGAGCATTTTGTAAATAAAGCCCGTGTACAGGTCGATGTTGGCGCAGATGGGCTTGGTCATGCCGTGGTCGCGCATCACCTGCGGGGCCAGGCGCTCGATGCGCTCGATGAGCGCGAACTCCTCGCCCAAGTCCTTCTTGGCGGCAAGCGAGCGCGCGTAACGGCGGCAGACCTCGGCGCGCGGGTCGCTCAGCGTGTAGACGGCGTGGCCCATGCCGTAGATGAGGCCCGTGCCGTCGAAGGCCTGCTTATCGAGAATCTTGCTCAGGTAGGCTGCGACCTCGTCCTCGTCCTCCCAGTTGGAGACATGCGCACGGATGTCCTCGTGCATGGACACGACCTTGGCGTTGGCGCCGCCGTGGCGCGGGCCCTTGAGCGAGCCGATGGCCGCGGCGTAGGCGGAATACGGGTCGGTGGCCGAGGAGGACAGCACGCGGCAGGCAAACGTGGAGTTGTTGCCGCCGCCGTGCTCTGCATGCAGCATGAGCATCACGTCGAGCAGCATGGCCTCATCGCGGGTGAACGCCATACCGCCGCGGAGCACCTGTAGGATGGTCTCGGCGGTGGAGAGGCCGGGCGTGGGGTGCGGCACGTGAACCTCGGAGCCGCGAAGCTTGGCGATCGAGGCCATGTGTGCGAAGGCGGCGATGCGCGGGAGACGTGCGAGCATGGAAATAGCCACGTCGATCTCATGCTCGGGCGTGATCACGTCTGGTTCGGCATCGAAGGCGTAGAGCAGCAGCACGGCGCGCTGGAGCACGTTCATGATGCTCGACGACACCGTGGTCATAGGGAACTCTTTGACGTACTCGTCGCTCAGATGTCTAAAGGCGCCCAGGCGCTCGCAAAAGCCGTCGAGCTCTTCCTTGTTGGGCAGCGAACCCGTGATAAGCAGATAGGCGACTTCCTCGTAGCCGTAGCGATTCTCGGCCTGGGCATTGTTGACCAGATCCTCGATGCTGTAGCCGCGAAGCGTGAGCTTGCCCTGATCGGGCACGACCTTTCCGTCGACCTTGTTGTAGCCGTGCACATCCGAGATGCGAGTGAGGCCCGCGACCACGCCCGAGCCGTCGGCATTGCGCAGGCCGCGCTTGACATTGTGCTCAACAAACAGGCCCTCGTCATAAGGGTCGGTCGGCAGGCCGTGGTAGAGGCTTTCGCTCTCAGGCGAAATCTGGCGGCTTGCTTCGTAATCCAGAACCAGGCGGCTCAAGTGGTCATCGAAGCGGTAATAGATTTTCTTGGCGTCGTAGGCCATGCGCGCTCCTCTCCGGGCCGCATCGGGGTGACTTGCATGGGCATGCGCGCGTCAGGCTATCCCCAGCGGCTTGCTCGCTACAGGCGGTACATAAAGTTGAAGACGTCCTCGCGCTGGATGGACACGTTGACGCCCGAAAGCTCGCCGGCCTCGGCCAGCGCCTTCTGCAGCTCGGCGAAGTCGAGCTTGGACTCGGCGGTATCGGCCAGCATGGTCATGGTGAAGATGTCCTCGATAATGGACTGCGTGATGTCGCGGATGTCGACGTTGGCCTCGCCTAGGACACGGGTGACGCCGGCGACGATGCCGGGGCGGTTCTTGCCAAGGACGGTGATGACGATACGGGAGGACGAGATCTCGGCCATGGGAAACCCTTTCGCGTGATTGCGGCGCGCGCGGGGCGCTCCGCTACGGTACAGTGTTCATCATTGTACCTGTCTGGCGCCAAAAGGGGTGTGCTTACTGCGGCGTTACACGTCTGCAACATGAGCGTAAGGGGGAAGGCCGTACGGGGAAGAGCCGTCTGGCGCGTGTCCGGCTCGTGTTGGGTTGATTTCCGATCTCAGCCGAACACATTGAGCGGACAGGCCGTTCCCGCAGTCAGCCGAACGCCTCCGACGGCTGATTCCGAACTGGAAGCGGAGAGCATCCCTGCCCTTCGGTAGGGGATACCGCTCCGCGGCGCATGCCGCGGG
>URTZ01000119.1 GCA_900550825.1 uncultured Collinsella sp.
CCCGCCAATTGTTGACGTGTGAACATTTGCTTACATTTGCGTAAAAATTACATCTCGCGCCCGGGTTCGGCATATCGCCGGCCTGGGCATCTTTATAATGCTGGCTTAAAGACCCATTTGAATCCGACCAGACAAGGGAGCGAACATGGATCGCAGCAAGGTACCTGCCGTTCTATCCATCGCAGGATCCGATTCCAGCGGTGGCGCCGGCATTCAGGCCGACATTAAGACCATCACGGCGCACCGTCTGTATGCCGAGACAGCCATCACGGCCATCACCGCACAAAACACGCTCGGTGTCACCGCCGTGCAAAATATCTCCCCCGATATCGTCGCTGCGCAAATTGACGCCGTCTTTGACGATATTCGCCCCAACGCAGTCAAAATCGGCATGGTTTCTTCTGCAGAGATTATCGAGGTTATCGCCGACCGCCTGAGTGCCTGGAACGCACAAAATATCGTCGTCGATCCCGTCATGGTCGCCACTTCGGGCGCCCGCCTCATTGCCGAAGATGCCGCTGAGGCGCTCACGCGTCGCCTGTTCCCGCTGGCGACCGTCATCACGCCCAACATCCCCGAGGCCATGGCGCTGCTCGACTACGAGGTCGATTCCGAGCGCACCCAGCAAAACGCTGCCATGCTCCTCACCCGCCGCTTTGGCTGCGCGTCCCTCGTTAAGGGCGGGCATTTTGTCAACGAGGCCAACGACGTACTGGCCGAACCCGCGCCGCTCGATGATGAGGGCAACCACCTAGGCGATCCGCTCACCACGTGGTTCCGCCACAAGCGTATTGAGACCGACAACACGCACGGCACCGGCTGCACGCTCTCGTCCGCCATCGCCTGTGCGCTGGCGCAGGGCATGGATCTTGCCGACGCCATCAATGCCGGCAAGGCCTACCTGATAGGCGCTCTGGCCGCCGGCCTGAACATGGGCAAAGGCTCCGGCCCTGTCAACCACATGTGGCAGTATTAAGATTCGCAGCCCAAGCCACCGCAAAGGCGCCCGCCCCCTTTGCGGTGGTTTGGGGTCGCGCTACTCTCCGAGCATCTCTTGGAGCTTGGCTGCCACGGCGTGACCCAGGCTCTCATGGCTTTCGGGCATCATATGCAGATAGTCGATATCGCCCGGCTCGGCAAACTCCGCTGCATTCAAAAAGTCGCAGCCAAACTGCTCAGCCACATGCGCGTAGTACTCACCAAAATGTTCCGAGGCTTCTACGGAATGCTCGTCAAAATCGGTCATATATACGTCGGCGATCTGCGGCTTAATCTTGATAGGCGCCATCAGCAGAATGCGCGGACAAGGCGCAGCGTCGGTCCACGGAAACGCGCGGACGGCGCGAATCAGCGCCATGGCGCCACGGGCGATATCGGAAGCTGTCACGTTAAAGACCGTCTTACAGTCGTTGGTGCCCAGCATGATCACAATGGCGTCCAGCGGCTTATGGGCCTCGAGCAGCATCGGAAGTGCGCGGATGCCGTTAAGATTGGTGTCCAGATGGCACATGTCGTCGCGTACCGTCGTGCGGCCGTTGAGGCCTTCTTCAATTACATGCCAGCCCTCGCCTAAGTCACGTTGGGCCACGCCGCACCAGCGCGCATCCTGCGCATAGCGCACCGCGGTGCCGTCGCGCATGCCCGCCGGATCGTAACCATAGGTGTTGCTGTCGCCAAAGCATAGAACGTTTTTCATCGTAAGCCCCTCGCTCAGTAAAAAGCCGACGGAAGCAGCCTCTCCCGCCGGCTCGACCTATCTGTCAGCACGTACCGATTACAGGTACTTGCGCCAATCGTCCTCGTCCTCATCATCCTCGGTAGCAGCCTGGGTCTGCTCGGCGGCGCGAGCTGCCGCAGCGCGAGCGGCAACCTGGGCATAGGACTCCTCGTTGCGCTCGGGGAAGTTTGCCAGCACGTGCTCGAACTTGGCAAAATCCTCATCCCAGCGCGTAGAAGGCACGGCAAAGAAGACTTGCTTGACCTTAAAGTCGCCCGACGCGAGCTCCTTGCGGAAGAGCTCGGCCACGGTCTCTGCGTCAAAGCCGTTGTTGTCGCAGCCCCAAGCGCCCAGCACGAGCTTCTCGCGACCCAGCTCGTCGCAGATGGCAAGCACAAAGCGAATGCGGTCGCGCAGGGCATCCAGCAGAGCATCGTCGCTCACGCGATACTCCTGGCGGGCGCGCTTGACGTTGGGCGCGGCGGCCACGATCACGTCGGCGTATGCATGCACGTGGTTGCGGTCGAAGCGCACCGCAGGCACCACCAGCGCACGGTTTCGGTAAAGCTCGCAGTTGATGTTGCGGCGACGGTTCTCGCCGTACCATTTGCGCTGCTTATCGAGAACGTTGTACAGATACGAATCGGCGCACAGCGTGGCCTCCTGGCCCAGATAACCCTGAATATAGCCACCGCCCGGGTTGGTGAACGAGGCAAAGGCGAGCACGGCCATGTCGCAGAACTGCGCATAGCCACGACCGTTGTCCAGGATGGCCTGCGTGGCGGAGGCATCGAGCACGGTGACCTCAGGCAGAACCGGAGCGGGCTCCTCAGCAGGCGCGGACTCAGCTTCGGCGATTTCCTCGGCAGGCTCAGGCGCTGCCTCGGTCTCGGGCGCCGTCTCGGTCTCGGCAGCCTCCGCGCCCTCGACGTCCTCGGCAACCTGTTCTTCGGCGGCCACAGCACTCTGAACCTTGGCCTTCATCGCCGCGACAAAACCGGCAGGCATACCATCGAACTCGCACACGCCGGCAAGCGAACGCTCGATATCCTTGGCGCACGCTTCGGACACAGTTGCCACGTGACGCTCGGCGGCCTTGGCACGGGCCTCGCGCTTGGGATTGGGCTGACCCGCTCGGTTGGACCTGCGGTTACGGTTCCTGTTGTCGACGTCTGCCATAAGTGGTCACCTTTCCTGTCGCTGCCGCTATCGGCTTTTCCCATCCATGATACCCCGCCGAGTACAAAAAAGACGGCCCCGAAGGACCGCCTTTCGCATCGATTTACACGCACGGCAAGCACCGCCGCAATTCGCCACTAGTCGCGACGGCCAAGGATGTTCAGGATGCGCAGGAACACGTTGATAATGTCCACGAACAGATTGGACGCCATGAGCACGGCGTTGGGCAGCGTAGGCGGCACCGTCGTGGCAACATAGGTGTCGTAGCCAATAAAGCCGGCGAACACCACGATTACGATCATATCGGTGATGGTCTGCGAGACGCCCATGAACATCAGCACGATCTCAACCAGAATAGTGGCGAGCAGAATGCCAAAACCGATGCCATATACGCGCTGGAAAAACTTGGGGAACGTCACGCCCAAGGCGCCAAAGACAAAGGTGATGGCGGCCGTGGCGATAAAGGCAGTGTTGATGGTGGGCAGGTCGTAGTTGGCAAGGCCAAACGACGCGGTCAGGCCAAAGGTGCTCGCAAAGATTACGTAGCCCACAAGGGACAGGCCCACGGACTGCTTGCTGGCGGCGGCCGACATCATGACCATGCCGACGATGGTCAAAATAAATGAGCCAAAGACCAGCGGCAAAGCGGCGCCGCTCATCATCATGCGCGCAAACGACATGGTGCTCGTAAAGTAAGCACCGACGCCCATGGCGCAAAAGCCCAAAAAGATCAGGGCAGACATGGCAAGATTATACGCACGCGGCGACATCTCCTTGGCACGGCTTGCGCCGGTTTCGATGGGGCCGTTCTGATAGCCCTGAATATCGTTCATAATTTCGTCCTTTCAAAAGCGCCGCGACAGCGCAGTAGCTGACAAGATTCCTGTCATTGTACCCGAATGCCGTACGTCCTTACCTACGGCGCTCGCCCTCAAGCGTACGATCAAAGGCCCAGACCCACCAACGCATCACGTGTGCCTGCGAGCCGTCTGCCCGCTCGCGCGTCTGGTCCTCCAGATACAACTCGGTCGCGTGCCCGCCAAAACGCACCTTATATGTTGCCGTACGGATGCCGTGGACCATCAGGCCAAACCCGGTGGTCGAGATAATTTCGTCGATCGTAAAACAACGGCCGTCGACCCAGCAGACGGTGACCGGCACGACCTGTCCGCCCGCGAGGATGCGGGCCACGACGTCCACATACTGCTTGTGCACGCGCCGAGTTTTGCCGTCTGTCTGTCGATATTCCATGCCTCCTATTATCGAACGCATGTTTGCATGTTGTAAAGCGAACAGACTGTGGTTTTGGAGTGTCGTAGTAATCGCACGTGTCCGCATGGCGTGTTAGCAAAAAGAACACCCGCGGTCAACAGGGCAAATATTCAATTTTAGTGCCAAAAAGTTCACTTCTCCCATCAGAACTCGGTAAAGAGACCCGCAGGAGGTGATACGATTTATCATGTTTTTGTAACGTGTCTGTAAACTTCGAGAAAGCCCATATATGGACGTAACGTTCTCAACCTTCCTCGGCCAAATTGTGTCGAACCCAGTCCTTGCCGTCACCGTGATCCTCGCGTTGGGCGCCATCTTCGTCAATGGATGGACCGACGCGCCCAACGCCATCGCGACCTGCGTCACTACGCGTTGCATGCCCGCCCGCGCCGCCATTCTCATGAGCGCCGCATTCAACTTCCTCGGCGTGCTCATCATGACGCACTTTAACGCGAGCGTCGCCAACACCATCTCACATATCGTCGACTTTGGCGGAAACAGCACCATGGCGCTCGCCTGCCTATGCGCGGCGCTGTTCTCCATCGTCGTCTACGGCGCCACAGCATCGCGTTTTGGCATCCCCACCTCGCAAAGCCACAGCCTTATCGCCGGCCTGACCGGTGCCGCCATCGCCCTCGGCGGTGCGAGCAGCGTCAACGTCCACGAGTGGATGAAGGTCATCTACGGCCTGGCGCTCTCCATAGGCCTTGGCTTTGTCATGGGCTGGGTCCTGTGCAAGCTCGTCTCGATTCTTTTCGCCGCCGCCAACAGGCGACGTGCCAATGTCTTCTTTAAATACGCTCAGATCGCGAGCGCCGCGGCCATGAGCTTTATGCACGGCGCGCAGGATGGACAGAAGTTCATCGGCGTGCTCTTTTTAGGCGTGGCCTTTGCCAGCGGCCAGACGAGCGTCGGCGATGCAGGCATCCCCATCTGGATTATGCTGCTGTGCTCGGCCACTATGGGCATCGGCACCAGCGTGGGCGGCGAGCGCATCATCAAGTCCGTCGGCCAGAGCATGGTCAAGCTCGAAAAGTACCAGGGCTTCTCCGCCGACCTGGCGGGCGCCGCGAACCTGCTGCTTGCCACCCTTACCGGCATCCCCGTGTCCTCCACACACATCAAGACCTGCGCCATCATGGGCGTCGGTGCCGTCAAGCGCCTCTCGGCCATCAACTTCGGCGTCGTCAAGGACATGATGTTCACCTGGTTCTTCACCTTCCCTGCCTGCGGACTCATCAGCTTTGTCATGGCCAAGCTGTTCATGATGTTCCTCTAATCAAACCGAGCGTCCATCCGGACCGCAACACTTCGCCCACCCGTCTTCGCCTCGAAAGGACCCACCCATGGCAAAGAAACCCGATTCGTTCTACTTTGATAACTACGTTGCCTGCGCCGACCTCGCCGTTCAGGCAGCCGAGCTGCTCACCAAGATTTTTGAGAACTTTGACCCCGCGCAGATCCACGACATGCTCGATAAGATGCATGCGATTGAGCATGCGGCCGACAAGAAGCACCATGAGCTCGAAGACGCCTTGCTCACCGCCTTTATCACCCCGCTCGAGCGCGAGGATCTGGATCTGATGAGCTGCTCACTCGACACCGTACTCGACCGCATCGAGGGCGTCGTGCAGCGCGTCTACTTCACCAACATCCAGAGCATCCATCCCGACGCCATCGTCATCGCCCACAAGGTGACTGACGCCTGCCGCGCCATGAAAGACCTGATGGTCGAGCTGCCCAACTACCGCAAGTCCAAGACCCTGCGCGAACTCGTCATCCAGATCAACACCATCGAGTCCGAAGCCGACGAGCTCTATATCAACGCCATGCGCAACCTGCACGTTAACGGCAAGGACCCGCTCGAGGTCATCGCCTGGCGTGACGTGTACGCCTTCCTGGAGTACTGCGCTGACTGCTGTGAGAATGTGGCCGATGTTGTGGATTCGATTGTCATGAAGAACAGTTAATTGGGGGTACGTATCCCACCGGTCGCGGGCCCGACCACTAATACCTT
>URTZ01000120.1 GCA_900550825.1 uncultured Collinsella sp.
GGATCCATCCAAAAGCACGCCGGCTGTCGCCGTCAGAACTCGGCAAATTCGGGAGCGCCGACCTCGATCTCCTCGCGCCCCGCCATAAGCTCGCGCATCTTGGCGCAAAATGACTCCTGCTCCCCCGCCTTAAACACCAAGTGAAGCGTCACGGCATCCGCGTAATCGGTATCCGAAACCTTGGCACCCAAATCCTGCGCCAAGCGAAGCACCTGCTCATACTGTGGATAGGCCACATACACGTCAACCGGCACGACGCTTGTCATCTCGACGATCTGCCCGGACTCCTGAGCCGCGGCCACCGCCGCCTGCGTCGCCGCGGTATAGGCGCGCACCAAGCCGCCAGGCCCCAATAGCGTGCCGCCAAAATAGCGCGTCACTACGCAGCAAACATTTTTGAGCCCCGCGCCGCGCAGCACCTCGAGCGTCGGCATACCACTCGTGCGGCTCGGCTCGCCATCATCGCTCTGGCGCTCGCGTCCATCGACCAAAATCCACGCGGGAACATTGTGTCGAGCGTCATAATGACGCTTGCGAACCATCTCGATAAAGGCATTCGCCTCATCCTCGGACTCAATATGGACCAGCTGAGCAATAAACCGACTCTTGCGGTCCACAAACTCGCCCGAAGCCTCAATATTCGATTGCAGAGTAAAATAGCTGTCCAACAAAGCCCCTCAACAAAATAAAGCGCAGCAACAAACAGCCTCAATAATACGGCAAAGACAGCACCGTTGACCTCGCCAACAAGAACGGAAACGCCAATGATACCGTCACCAACAGCGAGAACCCGTCAGCGCGAGCAAGGTGCCTTGAAAGACAAGGGCATTGACCTTATGGTCATGCCCGAAGGCTTGAAAGGCAGATTGCCGCGCTGACGGGTTCGCAGCGTCAACAAAGTGCTGAGTGGGCCGATAAGCCGGGTTCTGTCGTGAACGGTCATTTATCTTGTCTGCACGTTACCGTGCAGTTCCACGCACGCTACCCGAACGCGGACCGGGCCGGCCCATAGCGTTCCTATTCGCGCTTGCTCCGGATGGGGCTTGCCAAGCCGCCGTGTTACCACGACGCTGGTGGTCTCTTACACCACCGTTTCAGCTTTTCCCTTTACGCCTTGCGGCGCAGGTGGGAGTCTTCTTTTCTGCGGCGCTTTCCGTCGGATCACTCCGCCCGGCCGTTAGCCGGCATCCCGCCCTCTGGAGCCCGGACTTTCCTCACGCGTGCTGCAAGCAGCACATCGCGCGACCGTCTGGCCCACTCAGCAGTGCAAGAGTGTAACACACCGTTGCCGCAGGCAATGGCACAACGCAAACGCTCGACACGATAAACCAAGAACCGCCATGCGCTACAATGGTCCTGTCGATGGGCAACGTCGTCAGTCGAGACGCGACCGCGCTCCACACCCCTCCGTCTACTCGGTGTGTTCCCGCCTCCTCCCCGAGGCGGGATGTCGGCATTTTTCATGCACTGACAACCCAATAGCCTGTGGACAGCCCGGGCAGCATCGCGCACCTCAGCAGCAAATGCAAAAAAGGGACCCGTCCATTGCGGACGGATCCCTTAAAACAAGTGATCGTCAAACCGATTTACTCGGCGTCGGTCTCCTCGTCCTTCTTCTCGGAAGGCAGCGGGGTAACCTCGATCTCGACGCCCAGAGTCTCAGCAGCGGACTTCATGGACAGGGAGATACGACGACGGTCGAGGTCGATCTCCATGACCTTGACCTGAACCTTGTCGCCCACGTGGGTGACCTGAGAAGGCTGATCGACGTGCTTGTTGGCCATCTCGGAGATGTGCACCAGGCCCTCGATGCCCTCACCCAGGTCGACGAAAGCGCCGAACGGGACAAGCTTGGTCACAGTGCCCTCGACGATAGCGCCGACGGGGTACTTCTTGACCAGTGCGCGCCACGGATCCTCGGTGGTCTGCTTGAGACCCAGGGAGATGCGCTCGCGGTTGAGATCGACGTCGAGAACCTCGACCTCGACCTCCTGGCCGACCTTGACAACCTCGGAAGGATGGTTGACGTGGTTCCAGGAGAGCTCGGAAATGTGGATGAGGCCGTCGATACCACCGAGGTCGACGAAGGCGCCGAAGTCGACGATGGAGGAAACGGTGCCCTGGAGACGCATGCCAGACTTGAGCTTGGACAGGATCTCGGAGCGCTCGGCCTTACGGGACTCCTCGAGCACGACGCGACGGGAGAGGACGACGTTGTTGCGGTTGCGGTCCATCTCGATGACGCGGGCCTCGATGCGGGTGCCCATGTAGGAGGTGAGGTCCTTGACGCGACGGAGGTCGACGAGGGAGGCGGGCAGGAAGCCACGCAGGCCGATGTCGAGGATCAGGCCGCCCTTGACAACCTCGATAACCTCGCCCTCGACGTTCTCGCCGGAGTTGAACTTCTCCTCGATGCGGTTCCAAGCACGCTCGTACTCGGCACGCTTCTTGGACAGGACCAGACGACCGTCCTTGTCCTCCTTCTGGAGTACCAGAGCCTCGATGGGATCACCGAGTGCAACGATGTCTGCAGGGTTAGCGTCCTTGCGGATGGACAGCTCGCGGACCGGGATAACGCCCTCGGACTTGAATCCGATGTCAACGAGCACCTCGTCATGCTCGATCTTAACGACAGTGCCGTTAACGAGATCGCCCTCATCAAAGTCGGTAATCGTACCGTCGATGAGGTTGTTCATCTCCTCCTCGTTGACATCGTCAAGAGAGAAAATGGACGAGTTCTGAATCTCACTCAAAGGTGGACCCCTTTCGAACTACGGGGCCCCGATTGCTAGGACCTACAGAAGGGTGCGACAAGCACACAACGTTTAGGAACACTCGGGAGCCGACAGATACTAATGTGACGCTTATGCAATCACGTTCGTATAGGTTACGGGGAAATGAGTTCGATTTCAAGCGTGAACTGCGATTTTTTACTCGTGTGGAGACTTTTTCGTAATCTTATGAACACACGTCTCCGCAACTTGACGATAACCAGCCAGGCATTCGGCTTTGGGGTAAAGTATCCGGAGCCAACGATTCTAGATCGATTTTTCGAGAAAGGTGCCCGCGTGCTCAAAGCAGTCGTTTTCGATATGGACGAAACGCTTCTTAGCATCAACCTCAACGCGTTCATCCTTCGCTATTTTAAGGATGTCTCTTCGATGCTCGCGGATATCGGGCGCCGCAGCCGCGGTGGCACGATGGCGCGCCTCGGCACCATCCTGGTCGACCTCAACGCCAATCGCCGCAGCGGCACGGACAACCGCACCAATCTTGAGTTTTACCAAGAAGAGGTCGAGCGCCGATGCGGGATCTGCCTCTCCGATTCCCTCATCTACGAGGCGTTTACCTACTATGACCGCGAAGTTCTTCCGTACAAGAACGACGATATCATTAACGCCCACGCCATGCCGGGCGCACACGCCGCGCTCCAGGCCGTACAGGACGCAGGGCTGCGCTGCGCGCTCTTTACCAACCCCAGCTTTCCCCAGGGGGCCATCGAGTGCCGCATGGGTTGGGGCGACCTGGCCGACGCCCCCTTTGAACTCGTGACGCACATGGGAAACGCCACCCGCTGCAAGCCCGATGCCACCTACTATCTAGAGCAGCTTCAGGTGATGGGGCTCGAGCCACACGAGGTCCTTATGGTGGGCAACGATCCCAAGCGCGACTTCCCCAGTCCCGCCTGCGGCATTCAAACTGCCTATGTTGGCCAGGGAAAACCCGGCCGAGCCACCTGGCGCGGAACCATGGAAGACTTCGCCCGCGACTTTAACGCCGTAATCGAAGCCTTCTACGAACACCAAGTAGCCGACGAACTGTCGTAGGACCCCTCGCTCCAAACCAAATATCGCCGCAGGTTGAGCACAAGTCAGCGAAAATGCCCCTAAGCGAGCAATGTGCCTTGAAAGAGGAGGGCATAGGCCTTCTGGCCATGCCCGACGATTGAAAGGCAGATTGCCGCTTAGGGGCATTTGCAGCGTCGACTGGTTACGCGGTTTGGTAAAACCGCGTAACTAGCACACCTGGGTTTTGCCGATCATGATGTTGAGGATCTCGATGTCGGTGTCCTTCATGCCCACGCGGCCTACGTAGCCCATACTGGCGATTGTTTGCTCAACGGTATCTTGGATCAGGCCCTCGCCGGCGCGGAAGCCGCGACCCTGCATGGCCATATCATGGCCCAGAATCGCCGCATCGACGGCAGCCGAGATCTTGGCGGCACAGCTCGCCTTGGCGCCGTCGCACACGATGCCGCCCACGTTACCGAGCGTGTTCGAGACGGTCGCGCCAATCTGTTCGCGCGTGCCACCGCACAGCCAGGTAATCGCAGCGCCGGCGCCGCACGCAGCGCAAATAGCACCGCAAAACGCCGAAAGCGCACCAATATAGCTCTTGATATGCACGGCGATAAGATCGGACAGCATCACGGCGCGCACCAGGCGCTCGTGGTCGCAACGCAGGTACTCGGCATACTCCATGACGGGCAATGCGCAGGTAATGCCCTGATTGCCCGAGCCGCACACAATGGCGACCGGCAGCGCGCAACCGTTCATGCGGGCGTCGGACCCGGCGGCCCGGGCACGGGCGCGGCAGGCGACGTCATCGGCACGAGCACCCAGCAGCGTACGGCCCACCTCGGCGCCCCAAGCGTGCGCGAGACCCTCGGCACTGATCGCGCCATTCAGCTCAATCTGACGCTCAACGGCAGCGCGGGCGTCCTCAATGTCACCGTCCTCGATAAAGTCGATGATGGTCTCGATCGACATGGGCGTGTCGGCGTTATCTGCCGCACGCTCGGCCACGACGCGCTCGGCGCAGGCGGCACACTCCCCCGCCGACTTACCGCATACCGGAATACCGTCGAGCGTATGGCACGTGACATTAGTGTGGTGATCGGTAATCTCGACGACCGCGGTATGGCCCCCGGCCGTCGCAGTCACCTTGATGTAGAGGTTGGGCACACCCTCGACAAGCGACACATCGCAGTAGTCCGCATCGGCAAGCAGCTCGGCCACGCGGGCGCGGTCCGCGTCATCGACGCTCTCGAGCACCTCGAGCGCGCTCTTGGCGTCGCCGCCCACGGCACCCAGCACGGCCGCGGCCTCAATACCGTGCATACCGCCCGAGTTGGGCACGGTCACGCTCTTGACGTTCTTGATGATGTTGCCCGAGCAGGCAACATCCATATGATCGGGTTCGCAACCGAGCGTCTGGCTCGCCAGCGCCGCTGCATAAGCAACGGCAATGGGCTCGGTGCAGCCGAGTGCACAAACAAGTTCGCGGTTCAAAACATCGCAAAACGCGGCATCACGGATGGAATCGGTAGGCATAGGTATCTCCTGCTTGCATAACGGGCTGGGCTCTCAAAAAAGTTACCTCCTTTATTTGATAACAATGCATCAAAAACCGCAACCATGGTTCCGGCAGACGGCGCTCAAGCGCAAACTGACGACATTCATTCACGAGAAGCAAGTCTCGTTGCCTGCTAAAGCGTTTGACCAAAAAACGCTCGAGCGTTTACGCAAAAGTCGCGCTATTATGCAGTCGAACGCGGTAAACACCTTTAGCATTTGCGCCGCACAGACCAGAGAGGAACCATCCATGAAGATCGGTATCGGTAACGACCACGCCGCCGTCGAGCTCAAGAACATCATTTCCGAGCACCTGAAGGAGCGCGGCTGCGAGGTCGTGAACTTTGGCACCGACACCTCCGAGAGCTTTGACTACCCCATCGCCGGCTACAAGGTGGGTAAGGCCGTTGCCAACGGCGACGTCGACCTGGGCATCCTCATCTGTGGCACCGGCGTCGGGATCAGCCTGGCTGCCAACAAGGTCGAGGGCGTACGCGCCGTTGTGTGCTCCGAGCCCTTCAGCGCCAAGCTCTCCCGCATGCACAACAATACCAACGTGCTCGCCTTTGGCGCCCGCGTCGTGGGCTCCGAACTCGCCAAGATGATTGTCGACGAGTGGCTCGACGCCGAGTTTGAGGGTGGTCGTCACGAGCGTCGCGTTAACCTCCTCAACGAGATCGATCACACGCGCGGCCTTAAGATCGTCGACGAAGCCTAAACTATTCAGTGCCACAAGCTAACAGCAGGGGCCCGCTCGGAACGCATGTCCGAG
>URTZ01000121.1 GCA_900550825.1 uncultured Collinsella sp.
TTCACGTCACCTTGCTCGCTTAGGGGCGTTTTCGCTGACGTGAGCTCAACCTGCGACGGTGCCAAATTAGTTATCCGCACAAACAAAAAGGAGGCCTCCGCGGCGATGCGGAAGCCTCCTTTTTTGTGCACGGTGTACTTTTGAGTGTGCAAGTGGGGAGTTGTTACTCCTCGACGATCTCGGTGATCGCGCCAGCGGGGCAAGCGTCCTGGCAAGCGCCACAGGCGACGCAGGAGTCCTCGTCAGCGACGGTAGCGACGTCCTGGAGCTCCAGAACGCCAGCGGGGCAGGAGTCGACGCAAACGCCACAAGCGATGCACTCGTCGGCATCAATTACGGGATGAGCCATGGTAGTTTCCTCTCTGTTGACCGACGCTACAGGCGATGCGCGCCGGTTTGATTCGGGCAAAAACATACCACGGGAGCGACCGTTTGCAATACCCTCTGACCGGCATCTTCATACCGTTCGCCGAGTATGCCAAGGTTTACTAAAAAATGCGCAGGTGGGGCCGTTGAGCTGCGCAAATGTTAGCTAAAGGTGACTTGAAATATAGGGCGATTGAGCGTGCTTGCGGAAACCGCATCCCATTATTTTGTCGAAAAACGGGTTGCAGTTTCCGGTTAGGCCCGCTAGCGGAAAATGCGAGCCGGTATCAGCTCTCAAAACGGGATACGGTTTCCGGTTGAGTCTTCAGACGGAAACTGCGACCCGGAATCCACGCTCAAACCGGGACGAGCTTTCCACAAGGCAGCCCCAGGCGCCCCCGGACCCAAACCTCAGCCATCTCTACATAGATCTCGATAGATTTGCCGAGAACTCAATCAGCGCATCTACCTGCGCATTTAAGAACCTAAACTCTCAGCAATAAGAAATCTTATATGAATTGACTTAGATTTTGTATATTCCGGCCCATAAGGGGATACACTACATCCTGAAAGACAAGCCGAAACACCGTTCGGCAGACCGCCGAGTCGGTGCAAACGCACAAGAGAGAGGGAATTTCTAATGGGCAAGATTCTTGGTATCGACCTTGGTACTACTAACTCCGCAATGGCCGTTCTCGAGGGCGGTTCTCCGACCATTATCGTGAACGCCGAGGGCGACCGCACCACCCCGTCCGTCGTGGGCTTCCGTGCCGACGGCGACCGCGTCGTGGGTAAGGCCGCTAAGAACCAGGCTGTCACCAACCCCAAGAACACCGTGTTCTCCATCAAGCGCTTCATGGGCCGCAAGTACTCCGAGTGCACCTCCGAGATCAAGACCGTGCCGTACGAGGTCAAGGAGGGCCAGGGTGGCCGTGCCGTCGTCGACATCGAGGGCAAGGATTACACCGCCGAGCAGGTGAGCGCCATGACGCTCGCAAAGATGAAGGCCGACGCCGAGAAGTATCTGGGCGAGACCGTCACCGACGCCGTCATCACCGTCCCGGCCTACTTCAACGACGCCCAGCGTCAGGCCACCAAGGACGCCGGTAAGATCGCCGGCCTCAACGTCAAGCGTATCGTCAACGAGCCGACCGCTGCTGCTCTTGCCTATGGCCTGGACAAGCAGGGCACCGACCAGCGCATCCTGGTCTTCGACCTGGGCGGCGGCACCTTCGACGTCTCCATCCTCGACCTCGCCGACGGCGTGTTTGAGGTTCTGTCCACCTCGGGCGACAACCACCTGGGCGGCGACGACTGGGATCAGCGCGTCATCGACTGGATGGCCGATAAGTTCCAGCAGGAGAACGGTGTCGACCTGCGTCAGGACCCCATGGCCCTGCAGCGTCTGAAGGAGGCCGCCGAGAACGCCAAGAAGGAGCTCTCCGCCGCCCAGCAGACCACCATCAACCTGCCGTTCATTACCATGAACCAGTCCGGCCCGCTGCACCTCAACTACACGCTGACCCGCGCCGAGTTCGAGAAGATCACCCGTGACCTGCTCGAGCGCTGCAAGCAGCCTGTCACCAACGCCCTGCGCGACGCCAAGCTTAAGCTCTCCGATCTGACCGAGGTCATCCTCGTCGGCGGCTCCACCCGTATGCCCGCCGTCCAGGAGCTCGTCAAGACCATGACCGGCAAGCAGCCCAACATGTCCGTGAACCCCGACGAGGTCGTTGCCGACGGCGCTGCCGTCCAGGGCGGCGTGCTCACCGGCGACGTCGAGGGCATCCTGCTGCTCGACGTTACCCCGCTGTCGCTGGGCGTCGAGACCATGGGCGGCATCATGACCAAGATGATCGACCGCAACACCACGATCCCGACCTCCAAGACCGAGGTCTACTCCACCGCTGCCGACAACCAGACCAGCGTCGAGATCAACGTGCTCCAGGGCGAGCGCGAGCTTGCCCGCGATAACAAGTCGCTCGGTAAGTTCCAGCTGACCGGCATCCCGGCTGCCCGCCGCGGCGTGCCGCAGATCGAGGTCACCTTCGACATCGACGCCAACGGCATCGTCAAGGTCTCCGCTAAGGACAAGGGCACCGGCAAGGAACAGCAGATCACCATTTCCGGCTCCACCGCTCTGTCCGACGACGAAGTCGATCGTATGGTCAAGGACGCCGAGGCTCATGCCGAGGAGGACAAGAAGCAGAAGGAAGAGGTCGAGGTCCGCAACCAGACCGACAGCCTGTGCTACTCCACCGAGCAGACCCTCAACGAGCTCGGTGACAAGGTTTCCGCCGACGTGAAGTCCAAGGCAGAGGCCGCTATCGCCGACGCCAAGAAGGCGCTCGAGGGCTCTGACGTCGAGGCCATCAAGGCCGCCGGCGAGTCCCTGCAGTCCGTGGCCTACGAGCTGGCCCAGGTTGTCTACGCCGACGCTCAGCAGCAGACCGACGGTGCCGCCGGTGCCCAGCCTGCCGACGATGACGTTGTCGACGCCGACTACGAGGTTGTGGACGACGAGGACAAGTAATCATGTCCGCCCGTAAAGCTCGCACGGAGGCGGCTGCCGCTGGCGCCGCCCCCGTTGACTCTGAGGAGAAGGACGTGAAGATTCCCGTAGAGGCCGTCGACGATACCGAGGCCAACGAGGCCGAGGCCGCCGAGGCTGCCGAGAACCAGGTAGAGGATTCCAACAAGGAGGCGACGATGACCGAGGACGAGATGGTGGAAGCCGCTATCCGCGCCGGTGAGGAAGCCGCCGACAACGACTTTAAGCTCAAGTTCGAGCAGGCCCAAAAGGAGCTTGCCGACGTGCGCAGCGAGCTCGATGCTGCGGCAGAGGCTCAGAAGGCCGCCGAGGACAAGGCAAAGGACGCCACCGAGCGCACCGCCCGTCTGCAGGCCGACTGGGAGAACTTCCGTCGCCGCACCGCCAACGAGCGCATCGCCGAGCGCGAGCGCGCGACCGAGAAGCTCGTCACTGCGCTGCTGCCGGTGGTTGACGATATCGAGCGTGCAATTGACCATGCCCGTGGCCAGGAGCTTTCCGACGATTTTAAGCAGTTCGTCGATGGCGTTGACGCGGTGCATGCCAAGCTGCTCGATGTGTTTGCGCACGAGGGCGTTGAGCCCATAGACCCCAAGGGCGAGGCGTTCGATCCGCTCGAGCACCAGGCTGTGGGGCGTGTCGAGGACGCATCGCAGTACGACGAGACCGTCAACGATGTGTACCAGAAGGGCTACCGCATGGCGGATCGCATCCTGCGTTCCGCCATGGTGACGGTGACCTACGGTGGCGAGAAGCGCCCCGCACCGGAGCCCGAAGCGGCGCCCGAGGATGCTACGGCCGATACGGCCGAGAGCACCGAGGAGTAATTGAGAAGGGCCCCGGGGCAACACCCGGGGCCCTTTCTGGCCTAGTGCCATATGAAAGCATGAGCCGCCGCCCGCTGGGCGGCGGATGAAACAGGAGAGGAGCTACGATGGCTGCAGGCAAAACCTTCTATGACATCCTGGGCGTATCCAAGAGCGCCTCCGACAAAGAGATCAAGAGCGCGTTTCGCAAGCTCGCGCAAAAATATCACCCCGATGCCGGCGGCGACGAGGCCAAGTTCAAGGAGATCAGCGAGGCCTACGAGACGCTTTCGGACGAGAAGAAGCGCAAAGAGTACGACCAGATGCTCATGTTTGGCGGCATGCCGGGCGCGGGCGGCGCGTATGGCGGCGGCTACGGTGCCGGCGCGGGCGCCAGCGGCTGGGGCGATATCTTCGACAGCATCTTTAGCGGCAACGGCGCCTGGGGCAGCGACTGGGGCTCGGGCTTTGCCGGGGCTGCGGGCGCTGCCGGTGCCGGCGCGGGCCGCAGCCGTGCTCGCAAGGGCGGCGACCTGTCGCTGACCGTCGATGTGACGGCCGAGGACGCGTTTCGCGGCGTGACGCACAAGGTCACCTACCGCATTCCCTCGACAGGCGAGCAGCAGACCATTACGGTCTCGGTGCCTGCGGGCGCGGTCGACGGCGGCAAGCTGCGTTATAAGCGTCGCGGCGAGTACGGCGTTGCCGGTGGCGAGCGCGGCGACCTGGTCGTGACCACGCACGTGGAGGAGCACCCGCTGTTTAAGCGCAAAGGCGCCGATGTGACCATGGAGGTGCCGGTCTCGGTCTACGAGGCGGCGCTCGGCTGCACGGTGGACGTGCCCACGCCCGGCGGTGCGACGGTCCGTTTGAAAGTGCCCGCGGGTACCCAGACGGGCAAGAAGTTCCGCTTTAAGGAGATGGGAGCGCCCGACGTTAAGCACCGTGGCCGTACGGGCGCGTTGCTCGTCGAGATCAAGGTACAGGTCCCCACGAACCTATCCGATGACGAGCGCGATGCCATGACCAAGCTGCGCGAGGCCGACACGCGCGACTATCGCGAGAAGGTCAACCGTTACAAGGCGACGTACTAGGGCGGTCGTGGCGCACGCCCGCGCCCGCGGGCTTATGATGGACGATAACGAGACGGAAAGGGGTCAGGTAGCATGGCCGAGGACAATAGGAACAAACCGCTGTACATGATCAGCGTGGCGGCCGAGCTGACCGGCATGCATCCGCAGACTCTGCGCGTCTACGAGTCCAAGGGCTTGGTGAATCCTCAGCGCTCGGGTGGTAACACGCGCCTGTATTCGCGTGCCGATATCGAGCGTCTGGAACTCATCAATCAACTGACCGACGAGGGCATCAACCTTGCCGGCGTGGTGCGCATTCTCGATATGAAGGAGCGTGCCGAGGAGCGCGAGCGCGAGAACGAAAAACTCCGTGCCCGCGTGCGCCAGCTCGAGGACGAGCTGCACGAGTACAAGATGCAGAAGAAGATCACCGCCCTGGCCCCGCGCGACGGCTCAGTCAACCCCGAGCAAGTCATGCGCAAGCTTTTGGGCGCGGGAACCGATCTTTAGTTACGGCGGCTCTACGACGCAAATCCTAACAATATGAGAGTGGATAATCTCCCACTTTTGGTCCGCTTGAGGGCTAGAAACGGGAGGTTATCCACTCCCATTTTTGGCTGGCACTTGGGGACGTTCCTTCTGTGCCGGCACTTTGGAACACTCCTTGCGCCAATATCGCCCTGTGCTTTACTGAGATAAAGTGAACGCCGAGATTCGTAACCCGCTGGCAACCGTTCTATGGCACGATATTGAACGAATGTATGCTATGCGCCCAAATCTTTTGGGCAGAGTGGGAGACAGTATGGTCAAGCTGTACGAGGACGGCATCTACCTGCGCGGCGGCAGCGAGGTTGTGCCTGCGGCCGAGGCTGCCGAGCGCGGTATTACGCAGACGCCCGAGGATGCCAAGCGCGGCACCATCGCGTATTCGATCCTCCAGGCACATAACACGTCGGGTGACCCCGAGGCACTCAAGATTCGCTTTGACGCCATGGCGAGCCACGACATCACCTTCGTTGGCATCATCCAGACGGCGCGCGCCTCGGGCATGGAGCAGTTCCCGCTGCCCTACGTGCTCACCAACTGCCACAACTCGCTGTGCGCCGTGGGCGGCACCATCAACGAGGACGACCACGTCTTTGGCCTTTCCGCTGCTAAGAAGTACGGCGGCATCTTCGTTCCGCCGCACATCGCCGTCATCCACTCCTTTATGCGTGAGAACTTCGCCGGCTGCGGCAAGATGATCTTGGGTTCCG
>URTZ01000122.1 GCA_900550825.1 uncultured Collinsella sp.
GGCACTTGGAACGGTCTGCTGCCGCTCGGCGGCATCATCGCCATGGGCCTGACGCCGGCACTGCTCGTCGTCACCCGCGGCCGCGTGATCCGCATGGTCGTTATCGGTGCCGTCCTGCTGCCCGTCTTCCTGGGCGCTGGCACCCTCGTCGCCGACTTCGTCACCTTTACCGCTAAGACTGTCGGCGCTTTCCCCGATGGCGTTACCGGCCTGATCTCTCAGACCACCATGGAAGGACCTGTCGAGAAGTTCCTGGCCTTCTTCGTGGGCAAGGCGACCACGGGCGATGTGACCATGATTATCGCTACGGTCGTTTCTATCGTCATCTACGTCGCGCTCTTTGCTTGGTATCGCAAGCAGATGATCGCCCGTAACATCGAGTACGCGAAGCAGGACAAGTGCACCCTCTCGCCGCTCACCACCGGCAAGTTTACCGAGGAGGACCTCAAGGCTGCTAAGGAAGCCGAGTCCGCAAAGGCAAACGCCTAACTCATTGCCACATATCCCCTGTGGAAGAAACCCGTCGTATCCCGGCGGGTTTCTTTTTTTATGCGTACAACGTAAACCATTCATCACTTTTTTGAGAAAAATACCCCCTGCTTTAGTGGGGTGTAGTGATAATCTCGCCTGTTCGCGCTACAGTTTGTCCGAAATACCTCGATGTTAGGAACCAAATGATCACTTCCGAGCTTTTCGGCACCGCGCCGTGCGGTACCCCCGTTCATCGTTACACCCTCAACGGGCCCGAGATCTGCGTTCGCATTATGGACTATGGCGCCACCGTGTTGGGCATCGACGTGCCCGACATCCCCGGCAACGTGCGCGATGTGGTGCTGGGCTTCGATAGGCTCGAGGATTACTTTGACAACCCCGCCTGCTTTGGCGCGACCATCGGACCTGTGGCCAACCGCACTGCAGGTGCCACGATCACCATCACCGGCACGGACTGGCATATGCCCGCCAACGAGGGCACCAACAACCTGCACAGCGATCTTGAACATGGTCTGCACAAGCGCGTATGGGACGTTGAGCTCGACGAGGTCCACAACGCCGTGCGCATGACCACCTCGCTTGAGGACGGTGAGCTGGGTCTTCCCGGCAACCGCACCTTTACGGCCGTGTTTACCGTTACACGCACCGGCGTCTTTCGCATCGAGTATGGCTGCGAGAGCGACCGCGCCACCTACGTGTCCATGACCAACCACACGTACTTTAACCTTGCCGGCCATAACGCCGGCATGGACTGCGAGCACTTCTTTGTTGCCAACGCTGCCCACTACCTGCCCATTGATGACCAGAACATTCCCACCGGCGAAATTGTTCCGGTCGAAGGCACGCCATTCGACTTCCGCGAGCTGCGTCCTGTCGCGCCCGGCATGGAGGCCGACAACCCGCAGATCAAGCAGGCACGCGGCTACGACCACTGCCTGTGCATCGATGGCTATCAGTACGGTCGCAACCTGCGCCGCGCGATGCACGTCGAGGAGATGTGGACCGGTCGTGAGCTGGACTACTACACCACCGCCCCGGGCGTGCAGCTCTACACCGGCAACTGGCTGGGCGACGAGCACGCCAAGGACGATGCCAACTATGGCTGGGGCGCCGGCTTTGCCCTCGAGGCAGAGATGTACCCCGACACGCCGCACCAGCCGCTGTTCCCGCAGGGCATTGTGGGCCCGGGTCATCCCTACAGCAATGTGATCGAGTACCACTTTATGAGGCACTGAGCCCGTAATGCAACCTATCGCACAGCAGCGCCCGCCGGCACCACCGCCGACGGGCGTTTTGCTACCTACTCATTGGGGACGTTCTTAAATGACTAGCTGGATGGGGTCGGGGTTGGAGCTGGGGAGGTAACGGATTTCTAGTTCTATGCCGAGCTTTTGTAGCTCTTTGAAGGCGGCGACATCTGCGTCGTCTACGGCGACTGCGGGCGTTATGGGGCGCTTGCCCTCCCCTGCCTGCATATGGCCAATGCTGATCTTGGTGATCGGCACGCCACCCTTAACCAGCGCGAGTGCATCGGCGGGTGAGGCCACCATGATCAGAATCCATTGACGCGGCGTTGCGGTATGGACGATGTCGATGGTCCTTTGCACCGAGAAAAACCGTGTCCACACGCCCTCGGGCGCCGCGACCCTCATAGGCGCCCACTTGCGCGAATCCGCCGCAATCTCGTCGTTAACGATCAGGACGAGGTTGGAACCAACCGCCTCATTCCACAGCTCAACGTCTTGCCCGTAAATAAACCGATCATCGATGCGTGTGAGAAGAATCTTGGGTTGAGCCATGGCTGCCCCATTCTGCTTGAGACCCGTAAGAGCAAGACATCACGCCTCCAATATTAGTGCATTTAAAGTGAGAAAAGCCGTCAGAACACTTGCGCGGATGTGCGATGTCCCGTATCATAGACAGCCGTTGACGCCTCAGTTGCGTCACCACATGGCCGCCAGCGTAGCTCAGTTGGTAGAGCACCGCTCTCGTAAAGCGGGGGTCACCGGTTCGAGCCCGGTCGCTGGCTCCATTGCACAAGATAGCCGCCTTCGGGCGGCTTTTTTGTTGCCAATTTCGGGCGCATATCCGCCAATCCAAGCACAACGCCGCCAGAAACTCCCCTACTCAACAAAAAGCCCCGCCAACCGCAATCCTCAAAGGAATCGCGATCAGCGGGGCTCAAACGCGCTCCCCAAGGGGAACCACGCTAGCTCACGAGTAGCGCGCTACTCTTCCCAGTAAGCGTCTGCAAGCAGCTTAAAGCAGATCTTCTTGACCGGCTGTGCGCCATCGCCCGGGAACTCGAGCGTGGGCATGTGAGGCTCGCCGGCAACGAACAGTGCAAACTTGTCGTCGGCCAGATCGCCGGCGATCGAGGCGTCGGAATCGACCAGATCGTAGTCGTCCTTCTCGTCAAACTCCTGGACCAGCGTCAAGCTGCCCGTAGCGACCTTAAAGGCCTCGCGACCCTCAATGTCGATCTGCAGGTCGTGATAACGCTGATGCGTCTCATAGTGAGCCTCGGCCTCGGGACGCGTCGTGGGAGCCATGACGTTCGCAAAGACCTTGTCGCCCAGAATCGGATGGCTGCCGACCTCGAGCTCCGCCGGGTCGTTCTCCTCGAGCCAGTCGATCAGCACGTCGAGGCCCTTGAGCATTCCGCGGTACTCCTCGATATCGCCCAATGCACCGTAAATCATCTAAATCCCCTCTCAGATCGTTTCTTTGGCGGCTACTCGGTAAACGCGTTACCGACGCTGTTGCCACCCACATACGTCTCGACCAGGGTAAGGTCGGGATTGAACACAACAACGTCGGCGTCGCGCCCCGACATAATGCTATCGCACTTGTCGTCGACATGAGCTAGCAAGCGATGCCGGGGCCGACACCCAAACTCTTACAGCTCGGTCACGACAACGCCGTTGTAGACCTCGTCCCAACGGTCCATGACCAGATGGCCGGTCATAGGATCCATGGCGTTGAGCTTGCCGCAAGTGTTGGCGGTACGCAGCACCGTCTCGTCGTCTGCGCCAGCAGCGATGGCATGCGCGAAGCCTGCGATAGTGGAGTCACCAGAGCCCGTGGCGTTAACGGCAGGGATATCGGGCGTCTTTGCGCGGAACGCACGGCCATTGTGGAAGCCAACAGAGCCGGCAGCGCCCATGGACACGACGACCCAGGGGATTTCGGAGAAGCGGGCGTCAGAAGCGAGCGCGGCGCGGAGCTCGTCCACATCGTCGGTGGTAAAGCTCGTACCCAGAAGGCCGTTGATCTCGGTCAGGTTAGGCTTGACCAGCTCGGGCTTAACCTCGGACTTGAGCGCAGCCTCGAGCGAAGCACCCGAGGTATCGAGCAGCACCTTGGCTCCGGCGTTCTCGGCAATGCCCGTGATCTTGGCATAGTAGTCTGCCTCGACGCCGCGGGGCAGCGAACCCGAAATGGTGACGACGTCGGCCTTGCTCGCAAGCTCGGTAAACTTGGCGGTAAAGGCATCGAGCTCCTCAGGGGCAATTGTCGGGCCGCTCTCGAGCAGCTCGGTCTGGTTGCCGGCATGAAGGATATTGAGGCAGATGCGGGTCTCGCCCTTGATGGGCACAAAGTCGTTGTTAATACCGTTGGCGTCCATGAGCTCGGCCATATAGGCGCCCATATGGCCACCAAGCAGGCCGGTTGCCACAACATCGTCGCCCAACTGACCAAGGACGCGGGCTACGTTAAGGCCCTTGCCGCCGGCGGTCTTTTCGGGCGTCACACGGTTGACGTCGTCGATGACGAGTTCATCGAGCTGATAGCGCGTATCGACAGACGGGTTCATCGTAACGGTGAGGATCATTTTTAGCTCCTTATCTCGCAGGCTCCTTGTGCCTCGCGATACGAGTCGACAAAACGGAATTACAGAATCTCAATCGTGAACGAGCGAACGACGGTCTCCTTGGGCTTGGCGACAAGGCAGCCGCGCTTATGCTCAAGCACATCGTCCTCATCGGAACAGGTCGAAAGACCGCCCCAAGGCTCAACCGCCACAAAATCGCCCTCGGGCTTGCTCCACACAATGAGATATGGGAAGCCCTCAAAGCTCAGGCGGACGCCCTTGTCCTCGCCCTTCTTGGAAAGCGTGACCTGACGGCTCTCGAGCACATCAAAGATGGTCTCCGCAAAATCGAAGAGCTCGTGCGACAGGGGCAGCGTCTTTCCCACCATGGGGTTCTTGGAGCGGTTTGCCACGTCAATCAATCCAGTCGAGGGAACGGCGGTGCAGAGCTCCGCAGCCTCGTCTTTCTCAAAGCGCAACTCGTAGTCCGTATAGGCCTCGCCCTCATCGAGCGGACACCTAAAGCCGGGATGACCGCCAATAAAGAACGGCATGTCCTCGGTTCCCTCGTTGGTCACCTCATAGGAAACACGCACAGCAGCGTCCTCGAGCGTATAGCGGGCGACAAGCTTAAACGGATACGGATAATCGCTCAGCAGCGCGGCGTTATCCTCCGAAGCCAGGCACATCGCCAGCTCGTTCTCGCTCTGGCTCAACAGTTTCCACTCCTGCTTGCGCGCAAAGCCGTGGCGGGCGAGCTTCACGTGATGCCCGGCAAACGTCATGGCGCTACCATCGCGCAGGCCTCCGCAAATCGGAAAGCAGACCGGCGCCTGGCCGGACCACACGGCGGGATCGCCCTGCCACAAATACTCGCGACCGTCGGCCTCAATCGAGGTAAACGAGCCGCCGGCCGTGGACACCTTAATAGAAATCGAATCGTTGGAGAGAGCGTATTCCATTGCCCATCCTTTCGAACAACTGCTTTTGCTCGCAAGTACCTGTCTCGGCCCTGACCAAAGGACAAACTCGCACGTTCATCGATGCGTCCGGTATCCCAGCCATGCAACGGGGTACCATACAGACATTGAAGCAATTACAGCTGAAAGGCCTTCTTATTCGAACCATCATCCTCTACGCCTCGCGCCATCACGGCAATACGAAAAAGCTCGTGGACGCCATCGTTGAGGCACACCCCGAAATCGATACCCTCGACGTGAAGTCACTCGGTAAAAACGAGTACCCCGACCTGCACGAATACCATCTAATCGGCGTCGCCACGGGCATCTATTACTCCGAGATCGACAAGGATATGGCACGCGTGCTCACGAACGTGCTGCAGCCGCAGGACAAGGTGTTTGGCCTTATGACCTACGGTGGCAAAAACAAGTGGTACAGCAAGGATATCGATGGTATCTGCCGCATGAGGCAGGCCATCTTTATGGGCGTCTACGGCTGCCCCGGCTTTGATACGTGGGGGCCGTTTAAACTCACCGGCGGTGTCCAAAAGGGGCACCCGACCGCTGAGGAAATTAAGGGCGCCATCGACTTCTTCGACAAGATCGAAGACGAGTATGGCGACATCATCGTCGAAGAGTACGCCAAGCGCGAGAAGCGTCTAGCCTACGAAAAGGAGCGTCCTGCGGGAGGTCTTGTGGCCGGCGTCAAGCGCACGGCAAAGAAGATCGCTAACAAGCTGTAATTGTGAAGGTACTTTTGAGCGTTTAACCCATACGGCGGG